>NZ_JAMXFI010000052.1:0-55613 GCF_025460875.1 Microvirga yunnanensis | reverse complement strand
GGCCGACCAGGACGAAGCCGAGCGGCACGAAGGCGTAGGCGACATGCAGGATCAGGACGAGACGGTCCCGCCAGGTGCGCTCGCCCGCCCACCGAGCCAGCCGAACCGCCTGAAGCATGCCTGCGGCGATCAGGGCGGCGCCGGTGACGCGCCAGTTCGGAGCGGCGATCCAGGCCAGGAGCGCGGCGCCTGCGGCGATCATGGAGACGATGTCGAAGCGCCCGAACGAGGCCGGCAGGCGGCCGGGGTTCTCCCGCACGAGCCAGTTGCGCGTGAAGCTCGGGATGATGCGTCCGCCGACCAGCATGATCAGCATCATGGTGGCGGCAATGCCGAGGCGGATGCCGTAGTCGGCGGCACCGAGAACATGCGCCTCGACATGGAAGATGATGTTGCCGACGGCAAGGATGCCGAGCGCGACCAGGACCTTGAGGTTGCGCCAGTTCCTGCCCTTGACGATCTCGCGGGCCATGGCCGCACCGACGAGCAGCAGGAACGCGTTGTCGATAAGCGCGGCGGCCTCCCAGCCGATCCAGGCCGAGGTGGTGACGGCGAGGCGCCCGGCGGCCCAGGCCAGCACGAGGACGAGTAGCGGCCGTCCCTGGAGCGGCATGCGTCCGGTCCAGTTCGGGACAGCCGTCAGCAGGAATCCGGTGATCACGGCCGGGAGATAGCCGTAGAGCATCTCGTGGACGTGCCAGTCGCGCGGCGCGAAGGCGGTCGACAGATCCAGTTCGCCGTAGAACATCGGAAGCCAGGCCAGGATCGCGAGGCCGGCATACAACGACCCGAACAGGAAGAACGGCCGGAAGCCGTAGGAGAGAAGCGCGGGACCGTTGTAGTCCCGCAGGCGGGGAATGGGAGCCATAATCGATCCTCCCGCATCACACGTACGAAAACATTGGCGCCGCCGCGGCAGGATCGTCGCGGCGGCGCATGAAGCCCGATGAGAGCGTTACTTCGCGGCCGTCTGGGTCGACGCGAGCTTGTCGAAGAGGGTCGCGAAGGCCTGCTTGGCCTTGCCGGGGTGGGTGGCGGCCTTGGCCTGGTCAACGTTGGTCGCGTCGCCGACCACGATCAGTCCGACCATGCCCATGCCGTAGTGCGGCTTGCACTTGTAGCCGTACGCGCCGGCCTTGTCGAAGGTGATCGCCAGCTCCTCGTTGACCTTGCCGACGAACTTCTGCCCGCCTTCCGGCAGCATGCCGTCCACGGTCTCGACGTTGTGCCCCTTGTCCGCGGCCACGAACTTCACGGTGTCGCCCGGGTTGATCTTCACGAGCGCGGGCTCGAACACCATGACGCCCTCGGTGCCCTTGTTGAGCATCTTCACCTCGACCTCGGCCGCGCTCGCCGCGCCTGCGAAGCCGAGGGCCGCCACGATGGCGCCGAGCATGATGACCTTCCGCATGATAGTCTCCTGTTGCATTGCGAAACCAACGGGCTTCTGTCCGAAGCCGTTGGGAAGGTGATACGCCTTGCGGGAACACGCGTGATTGATCTGGCGCAAGGAGTTGGCGCTTTTGCGCGAAGGCAGAGAGAATGTGAGGAGGTTGCTTGCGTTGCGGCAAATAATGTCGACACAGGCGGAACGTCGAAACGGACTATGGTGCTTGGCCGTTATCACGGCATGACAACGGGACCGCAGGCACCGTGCCCGTGGCCCATTTCAGGACAAGGCAGGTGGCATGGCCAGCGTCGATCGATCTCTCGTCGTAGGACTTCCGCTCTTCGCCGGACTGGCGCCGGAGCAGATCGACGCGATGCTCCAGGAGGCGCAGTCGGTGCGCTATCCCAAGGGGACCAACGTGTTCCAGCAGGACGAGGAGGCCCACTCCTTTTTCATCCTGCTCCACGGGCACCTGAGGGTGTTCAAGCTCACCCCCGACGGGCAGCAGGTGGTGGTCAGGTTCGTCACGCCGGGCGAGGTGTTCGGCGTCGCCATGGCCATCGGCCGCAAGACCTATCCGGCGACTGCTACGGCGGTGGTGGACAGCATCGCCCTGGTCTGGCCCTCGGCCGCGTGGCCCCGCCTCGTGGCGACGCATCCCGGCCTGGCGGTCAACACCCTCCAGACCGTGGGCAGCCGGCTCCAGGACGCCCACACGCGGGTGGTCGAGATGTCGACCGAGCAGGTCGAGCGCCGCATCGCCCATGCCCTGCTCCGGCTCGCGCAACAGGCCGGGCGCAAGGTCGAGGCAGGGGTCCAGATCGACTTCCCGATCACGCGCCAGGACCTTGCCGAGATGACGGGTGCCACGATGTTCACCGTGAGCCGCGTCCTGAGCGCCTGGGAAAGCCAGGGTTTCGTCGCCGGCGGACGCCAGAGGATCATGATCCGCGAGCCGCACAAGCTGTTGCTGCTCGCCGAGGGCTCGTCTGGCTGAACAAGCCATGGGCACCCTGCGGTGCCCCGGATCCGTCAGGATCGGCCAAGCTGGCATTGCCATCCGGATGGGCAGCCGCACTGATATCGTCCAGGAAATCCGTCAGATCGACATCGTGTTCGCGGCAGGCGTCGTCGATGGTGTGGAAGCAGGCGATCGGGCATCCGACGCAGTGCATCCGGTGGTCCAGGAACAGGCGGATGGTCGCGGGCCATCGTCGCATGACGTCGTCGACAAGTTGGGTGGATTCAATCCTCATCTGAGCCTCCGATGGTGGGGATCTGGCACCAAGTCTAGGCCGTCTCCCGGCGTCGCTCTTTGTCCCCGCGCAACGTGCCCCGAAAGGTTCCCAGGATTTCGCGACAATGTTTGCGCTCGGGCAAAGAGCTGTTCGGTCCGGTAGGCGATGGTCGGATCGAACCGAGGAGGAACGCCATGACCCGGCACACGGACATCACCCCGCCGCTCGATCCCGATGTCATCGACTGCCTGTTGGAGGTGATGGACCCCGAGGTCGGCCTCAGCGTGGTCGACCTCGGCCTTGTCTACCGGGCGACGCGGGGCGACGACGGCATCGCGGTAGCGCTCACGCTGACGACCCGGGCCTGCCCGCTCGGCGAGATGATCGTCGAGGACACCCGCGAGCGTCTGGCGCGCCGTTTTCAGGACGTCCGGCGGATTGCCGTCGAGTTGGTGTGGAGTCCGCCCTGGACCCCGGAGCGCATTACGGAACGGGGGCTTGAGCTTCTGGGCCACCACACGCAGGGGGCGGTCTGATGGATGTACCGATCATCGACGTGTCAGCCCCGCCGCCGCTTGAACCGCCGGCCATGCGTCCTTTGATGAGAATGAGAATCACCCTCCTCGCATTCGGCGTCCTTGCCTTGCTGGCTGGCCTGTGGGGTGCGCTGGGGCGGCTTGGGTGGCCCCTGCCCCATGGCGCCTCCCTCGCCGCCTTGCACGGGCCACTGATGATCTCCGGCCTGTTCGGCACCGTGATCGGCCTGGAGCGAGCGGTCGCGCTTAGCCGCGAGTGGAGCTACGCCGCCCCGGCGGCCTCCGGGTTCGGGACGCTGGCCCTGCTTGTCGGCGCGCCGGAAGCGGTGGGCGCAGCCGCCTACGCGATCGCGGCGGCGGTGCTGGCGGGCGGATCGCTCCTGATCACGGTGCGGCAGCCCGCCGTCTTCACGGGCGCCCTCTTTTTCGGCGCGATCGCGTGGCTTGCCGGGAATATCCTGTGGCTCACAGGCCATCCGGTACCGGATGCGGTGGGTTGGTGGCTCGCCTTCCTGGTTCTGACCATCGCCGGCGAGCGCCTGGAGCTCAGCCGCCTCCTGCCGCAGAGGCGCGGCAGAGAACCCCTGTTCCTACTCGCCACCGGCCTGCTCGCCGCCGGGGCGCAGAACGGCCTCATGACCGGGAACGGCGCCATCCTGTTCGGCCTGGCGCTGCTCGTCACCACCCTATGGCTGCTGCGGCATGACATTGCCCTCCTGAACGTCCGCAGGACGGGGCAGACCCGTTTCATGGCGGCCTGTATGCTGGCCGGCTACGCCTGGCTTGGCTTCGCCGGGGTGGTGCTGATCGTATTCCCTCCGGGCGAAAGCGGCTTCGGATACGACGTGGCGCTGCATGCGGTCCTGATCGGGTTCGTCCTTTCGATGGTGTTCGGGCACGCGCTGATCATCCTGCCTGCCGTTGTCCGCGTCGGTCTTCGCTACGCCCCCCTTCTCTACCTGCCGCTCGCGCTGCTGCACCTGTCCGTCGCCCTGCGCGTCGGCAGTGGACTGGCCGGGTGGGAAGCCGGACGCAAGGGCAGCGGTGTCATCACGGTCATCGCCCTCCTGACGTTCGTCGGCAGCCTGGTCACTGCCCGCTGGCGCGACGGGGAGCGTTCCCGTCGCCATGAGAACACGGAAGCGGTGCCGGGGGTTTGATCCCGCGGCGCAGGAATTCAGGTAAAAGGCAATGGACCGTCAGCGGCACGTGAGGATCCGGAGCAGGCAGGTAATCGCACTGGTTGCCGCCCTGTCCCTGGTCCTGCACGTCGGCCTGATGGCCCTCGCGACGCAACCGTCGTCGCTTCCCTTGAACGAACAGGCTGTCTCCGCGCAGAACGCGCATCATGCCGGCAATGCGGACGGTTCGCATCGGGAAGATCACGGGAAGACTGCCGGCCATGCGAAGCCCTGCTGCATCCTGAGTTCCATCAACGGCATGCCCGCGGCACCTGCGGGCATCCTCCTGCTCCCGCCCCATGCCGTCCTTTCGGTTCCGAACTTCGGGAACCAAGCTCCGTCCAGGGCGGCGCGTCTCCTCGCCTTCTATCCTGTCGGCGCCCGGGCACCACCGGCACTGGCCTGATCTCGACCCACGATCAATCTTCATACGACAGGACAGAACCATGATCACGATGCTTTCCCGCGGGGCGATCACCGCCGCACTCCTTACGCTCGCCGTCCCCGCGCAGGCCCATACAACGCTCGAGGCGCAGCAGGCTTCCGTAGCCTCCACCTACAAGGCGGTGCTGCGCGTCGGCCACGGCTGCGAAGGGGCGCCGACCCTGAAGCTGCGCGTGCGTATTCCCGAGGGTGTCATCAACGTCAAGCCGATGCCCAAGCCCGGCTGGGAGATGGAGACCGTCAAGGCACCGTACGGGAAGACCTACGATTACCACGGCACCGCGACATCCGAGGGCATCCGCGAGATCGTCTGGACGGGAAAGCTGCTCGACGAGCACTACGACGAGTTCGTCTTCCGCGCCTACCTGACGGACAGCCTCAAGCCGGACACCATGCTCTACTTCCCGACGGTCCAGGAGTGCGCAGGCGGCAAGGCGGACCGCTGGATCGAGGTGCCGGCCGAGGGCAAGAGCGCGGACGACTACGAGCATCCGGCGCCGGGGCTGAAGCTCCTGCCGGCCAGGGCCACACACTGACAAGGGAGCGGGAGCTGTCCTTGCGGGCGGCTCCCCTGCCACCATGATGCGCGCCATCCTCATCTCGCTCTGGCTCACGCTCGCCGCCCTGTGCGGCAGCGGCGGCGTCCTTGCCCATGCAGCCCTCGTCGCGTCCCATCCCATGGACGGCGCCACCATCGAGGGCGCGCCGCCGACCGTCCGCCTGCACTTCAACGAGCCCATATCGCCCCTGGTCGTCAGCCTGACGGACGCGGCGGGACGCACGCATCGGGATCTCGCCGTTGTGGCGCGGAACGAGGTGCTCGAGATCGCGATGCCGCCCGGGCTTGCGCGGGGCAGCCACGTCCTGAGTTATCGCGTGACGTCAGGCGACGGCCATCCGATTGGCGGCTCCATCGTCTTCGCGATCGAGGCCCCGACCAGGCCTGGAGCCGTTGCCGGACGCGACGCCAGCGAGGGAACCAGCACTGCCGTCTGGCTCGCACGGATGGGGCTGTACCTCGGGTTGTTTGCGGGCGTGGGCGGCACCTTCTTCCTGGCATGGATCGCTCCAGGCCAAGCCGTTGGACAGACAGGGCGAGGTCTCGCCGCTTTCCTCGCCGTCGGCCTCCTCTCCGCCATCCTGTCCCTCGGATTCCAAGGCGTCGACGCCTTGGGCGAACCGCTTGCTTCCATCTCAACGCCCGCCGCATGGTCCGCCGGATGGCGAACGTCCCTCGGCTGGACGGCTGTCATCGGATCGGCCGCCTTGTCCGTCGGATGGCTGGGCCTGCGCGGCCCTGCGGGATGGCGGCGGGCATGGAGCCTCCTGGCGCTGTGCGGCATCGGTGCGGCCCTGGCGTCGAGCGGCCATGCCAGTGCAGCGGCCCCGCAATGGCTGACGCGTCCCGCCGTGTTCCTCCACGCGGTTGCCGTCGCCTACTGGGTCGGTGCCTTGATCCCGCTGGCGGTCATCGTCCGGAAACGAGGATCGGACACCTATCGGACCGTCCGACGCTTCTCCGGCTGGGCCATCGGCGCGGTCGCAGTCCTGTTCCTGACGGGCATCCTGTTGGCCGCGATTCAGGCGGAGACATTCGCGAACCTGACAACGACCGCCTACGGGCGCATCCTGATCGCCAAGACCCTGTTCGTCATGGCCCTGCTCGGCCTAGCGGCCCTGAACCGGCTCTGGCTGACGCCTGCTTTGTCCCTTTCGGCCAAGTTCGGCAGGAGGTGGCTCGTGCGGTCGGTCGCGGCGGAATTCGTCCTGTGCCTGGCCATCCTGGCGGCCGTCGGACTGTGGCGCTTCACCCCGCCGCCGCGGGCGCTCGCCGCTTCCGCCGCGGCTGCCGCCTCGGCCAGCGTCCACCTGCACTCGCCGCGGGTGATGGCCCAGGTGACCCTGTCGCCGGGACGGGTCGGGAACGCGAGGGCCAGTATCGTAATCGCGTCGGGAAGCGCGCAACCCATCGACGCGAAGGAGGTGACGCTGGTCCTCTCGAAGCCGGAGGCCGGGATCGAGGCCATCATCCGCCCGGCGAGGAGGTCAGCACGGAATGCCTGGGAGGTCTACGGACTCACGGTGCCCGTCGCCGGAACGTGGCAGGCGAGGGTCGCGATCCTCATCGACGACTTCGAGCAGGCGACGCTCGAGGGCACCATCGCCATCCGGCCCTGACTTCAGTCCGGAGCTCTCGCCCGCCCGTCGTGCAACTCCGGCAGGTCCGATCGCAACCAGGCCAGGCGGGCGATGGCCCGTCCAGCCAGTTCCTGGACCCGCGCCAGGGACGCATCGTCGTTCAGGCTGTCGCCGGCCTCGAGGTAGCGGTCCGCGAGCAGTTCCGCGAGCGCGACCGGATCATCCGGTATTCCCTGGCCGGGAACGGTCACGCGGATGGATGCCGGATCGGACTCGTCGGCATGCCGCCGCGCCTCCTCCGCGAACCCGGCGAGGCGCCCCCGGTCCTGCGGCGATGCCTGGTCCACAAGGGACTCGAGCTTGCCGGCAAGCCGACGCTCGAGAGTGGCGAGATCGATCATCCCATCGGCCCCTTGTGCATCCGGCTGCCTACGCGCGGCGTGGAAGGCGTTGCGGCGCTCCCGCCTGAGGATCGAAACATGCCCCAGCTCCTCGTGCGCCATGGCCTCGGCCGCCTTCTGGATCTCGGCGGACTGCGCGTGGGCGGCGACGTAACTCCAGAAGGCGAAGGCACGTTCCTCGTTGCGTACCGCCATCGAGAGGGCGCGGTAGGCACTAAGCAGCCGGGGGTGGGCCGTCGCCACGCCCTCGTCATCGAACGTCTCCGGAAGCTCCCAAGGAATCCGCACGGGATCGGGTGCCTGCCCCTTGCTCCTCTCCGACCGGTGCACGACGCTGGCGAGGTGGCCCCGCTCGTCGGCGGACAGGCGCTCGAACACCTCCGCCAGCGCGGGATCGCCGTCCTGCCGCATGCGCACGGCGATCTCGGCATAGCGGGTTGCCGCCTCCTGCTCCATGGCCGCCGCGATCGCGAACAGCTCCTCCAGGGACTTCACGGAACCGGCGGGCTCCCGCTTCAGCAGAGACATCGTCCTCTCCTGGCGACCAGGACCATTGACAAGTCAACTTTCATGCGGTGGGTTTGACGCAGATCAATGTTCGCCCGACCACACGAAGCATGATGGTTGTGGGCCATGCGAGATCAATGTCAACGGCCCCGGAAAGATCGCGGCCTTCCATCGGAACCGATCCGATCCAAGGCCGCTGAGGTTTTTCCGTTCGGAAGCCCAAACGCTATCCTGGACGGTCCCCCGTTGGCAAAAGCGCGTTCGCTCGCCCCCGACCGACATCTTGCGAATACCGATCTGAAGCGTCTTTGGATGGTGGCTCTGCTTGGGTTCGTGGTCCTCCTGCTCTGGACGGGTTACGGCATAGCGGCAGGGCGCGTGCAGGAGTTCCTCCCGAAGGCACAGCCTACGGACTTTTTCCCCGACGCCGACCGCTTCGGAGCGCCCCAGGGCGATCCGCCGCTCATCCCCGCCTATCAGGGCGACCGCCTGCTCGGCTACATCTACCTGAATTCCGACTTCACCAGCGCGGTGGGCTATTCAGGCAAGCCGATCAACCTGCTGGTCGGCATCGACCCGAACGGTGTCGTCACCGGGATCAAGCTGGTCGACCACAAGGAACCGATCGTCCTCGTCGGCATCCCCGAACGCCGCATCGTCGACGCGGTGAACACGCTTGTCGGGAAGGACATGAGGCCGGTCGCAACCGGGGCGGAGCGCCCGCCGCAGGTCGACATCGTCAGCGGTGCGACCGTGACGGTGCTCGTCATGGGCGACAGCGTTGTTCGCTCCGCCGTGCGGCTCATCCGCAGCGGCCGCCTCGGCACCGCTCAAGGCGCTCCTGCGGCCGCGGCGGCACCCCCGGCGGTGAAGACCCTCGACCTGACAAAGAGCGAGGTCCGCGACTGGCAGACCCTGCTCGGTGACGGCTCGGTCCGGCGCCTGTCCCTCACCGTCGGCGAGGTCAACGAACGCTTTGCGCAGGCAGGCAACCAAGAGGCGGCCAACAACCCGGAAACAGCCGATCCGAACGACACCTTCATCGATCTCTATGTCGCCCCGGTGAGCGTTCCCACCGTCGGGCGCAGCCTGCTCGGCGATGCAGCTTACGAGCAGCTCAGGGCGCGGCTCAAGCCGGACCAGCAGGCCATCGTGGTCGCCGGCGAGGGTACCTACTCGTTCAAGGGCTCGGGCTATGTCCGCGGCGGCATCTTCGACCGCATCGAGCTGCTCCAGGAGGGACAGGGCACGCGCTTCCGCGACCGCAACCACTCCCGTCTCGGCGACCTCGCCGCGGCGGGCGCGCCCGCCCTGCGCGAGATCGCCCTGTTCGTCGAGCCCGAGGACTTCAGGCTCGACCTCACGGAACCCTGGCAACTGCAACTGCTCGTCCAGCGCAGCGTCGGCGCCCGCGACAAGGCCTTCCTAACCTACGATCTCGAGTACGCGCTGCCCGACCCGTATCTGCGGATCGAGCAGCCTCCCGCCCCGGCGCCCACATCAGTCCCGGCCTCTCCGCAGACACAGGCACAAAGTCAGGCCACCCCAGCGCCCCCCGCCCCCACAGAGCCGTCCCTGAATGACGCGGACGCCCTCGCGGCGGGCGAGATCGAGGAGCCGCTCTGGCTCAGGATCTGGAAGACCAACACCGTCTCCATCGGCATCGCCGCCTTCGGGCTTATCGCCTTGACCGCCATCTTCTTCTTCCAGGATGCGCTGGTGCGCCGCCCCACAGTCTACGTCTGGATCCGGCGCGCCTTCCTCACTTTCACGCTGGTCTGGCTCGGCTGGTACGCCAATGCCCAGCTCTCGGTCGTCAACGTCCTGACCTTCACGAACTCCCTGATTACCGCCTTCAACTGGGAGTTCTTCCTCGCCGCGCCGCTGATTTTCATTCTATGGGCCGCGGTCGCGGCCGGGCTGCTGTTCTGGGGCCGCGGTCCCTTCTGCGGCTGGCTCTGCCCGTTCGGCGCGCTCCAGGAGCTGACCAACACCATTGCCCGGTGGCTGAAGGTGCCGCAGGTCACCGTCCCGTGGGGCCTGCACGAGCGCCTGTGGCCGATCAAGTACGTCATCTTCCTCGGCCTGTTCGGGCTCTCGCTCTACGACGTCGCCCTGGCCGAGACCTTCGCGGAAGTCGAGCCGTTCAAGACGGCGATTATCCTGAAGTTCGTCCGGGACTGGCCGTTCGTCATCTACGCCGTGACGCTGCTGTCCGTCGGCCTGTTCATCGAGCGCTTCTTCTGCCGCTATCTCTGCCCGCTCGGCGCGGCGCTCGCGATCCCCGGCAAGATCCGCACGTTCGAGTGGCTCCGGCGCTGGCCCGAATGCGGCTCGCCGTGCCAGCGCTGCGCCAAGGAATGCCCGGTGCAGTCGATCCATCCCGAGGGCTTCATCAACGTCAACGAGTGCATCTACTGCATGCACTGCCAGGAGCTGTACCACGACGACCAGCGCTGCCCGCACATGATCCAGGTGCGGCTCAAGCGCGAGAAGCGCGAGGCGCTTTCGTCGCCGTCCATGCGCCAGAGCAAGGACGGCGGCCAGGGCCCTGCTAAACCGATCATCACCCACAAGGGCAAGGTGGTCGGAACACCCACGGACGCGCCGGACACGGCCAACGTCCCCACCACCGCTTCATGAGCGACAAGGAGGTTCACGTGTCACAGGAAGACAAGAGAAACGGTCTCAGCCGCCGTCAGGTGCTCGGCACGACCGCCGCCGCGGCCGCGGCGGGAGCCTCTGGTGTGGCGGGTGGCGTGTCTCTCAACGATGCTGGCGTCATAAGCCCGGCGGAGGCGCAGACGCGCCCGGCCGCCCCCGCGGCGCGGTCCGCCGGCCCCGCCAAGTACGAGGTCAAGCCGGGCGAGCTCGACGAATATTATGTGTTCTTCTCCAGCGGCCAGACCGGCGAGGTCCGCATCATCGGCTGCCCGTCGATGCGCGAGCTGATGCGCATCCCGGTGTTCAACCGCGACAGCGCCACCGGCTGGGGCCAGACGAACGAGAGCCTCAAGATCCTGACCGAGGGCCTGACGCCGCAGAACCGCGAGTTCCTGAAGGATCGTGGCGGCACCTACACGAACGGCGACCTGCACCATCCGCATCCGTCCTTCACCGACGGCAGCTACGATGGGCGCTACCTGTTCGCCAACGACAAGTCGAACACCCGCGTCTGCCGCATCCGCCTCGACGTGATGAAGTGCGACAAGATCGTCCAGTTGCCGAACCAGTCGACCGTGCACGGGCTGCGCGTGCAGAAGTACCCGAAGACCGGGTACGTGTTCTGCAACGGCGAGGACCGCGTGCCGATCCCGAACGACGGCAAGATCCTCGACGATCCGAAGCAGTACACCTCGATGTTCACCGCCGTCGACGGCGAGACCATGACGGTCGCCTGGCAGATCAAGGTCGACGGCAACCTCGACAACGTCGATGCCGACTACCAGGGCAAGTATTGCTTCTCGACCTGCTACAACTCCGAGGAAGGCGTCACGCTGGCCGAGATGATGGCCAAGGAGCAGGACTGGGTCGTCATCTTCAACCTCAAGCGCATCGAGGAGGCGGTAAAGGCCGGCAAGGCCGAGATGATCAACGGCGTGCCCGTCCTCGACGGCAAGAAGGGGTCGCCCTACACGCGCTACGTTCCGGTCGGCAACAGCCCGCACGGCATCAACACCGCGCCGGACGGCATCCATGTCGTGGCCAACGGAAAGCTGTCGCCGACCGTCACGGTCTTCGACGTGCGCAAGTTCGACGACCTGTTCGACGACAAGATCCAGCCACGGGATACGGTCGTCGCCGAGCCCGAGATCGGCCTCGGCCCGCTGCACACCGCCTACGACGGCAAGGGCAACGCCTACACGACGCTGTTCCTCGACAGCCAGGTGTGCAAGTGGAACATCGACCTCGCCATCCGGGCGTTCAAGGGCGAGAAGGTTAATCCGGTCCTCCAGAAGCTCGACGTGCACTACCAGCCGGGCCACAACCACACCTCCATGGGCCAGACCAAGGACGCGGACGGCAAGTGGCTGATCTCGCTGAACAAGTTCTCGAAGGACCGATTCCTCAACGTTGGTCCGCTCAAGCCCGAGAACGACCAGCTCATCGACATCTCCGGCGACCAGATGGTGATCGTGCATGACGGCCCGAGCTTCGCCGAGCCGCACGACGCCACCATCGTGCATCGATCGAAGATCAACCCGGTGCACACCTGGAAGCGCGACGACCCGTTCTTCGCCGACGCGGTGCAGCAGGCGAAGGCGGACGGCGTGGACCTGATGACCGACTCGAAGGTTATCCGCGACGGCAGCACGGTGCGGGTCTACATGACCTCGGCCGCGCCGGCGTTCGGCCTGGAGAGCTTCCAGGTCAAGCAGAACGACGAGGTGACGGTCTACGTCACCAACGTCGACGACGTCGAGGACCTGACGCACGGCTTCTGCATCGTCAACTACGGCATCAACATGGAGGTGGCGCCGCAGGCGACGGCATCCGTGAGCTTCAAGGCCTCGAAGCCGGGCGTGTACTGGTACTACTGCACCTGGTTCTGCCATGCGATGCACATGGAGATGCAGGGCCGGATGCTCGTCGAGCCACAGGCGGCCTGACGCCATGGCGGGCGCTTGCACCATCGTGCGCCTCGGGCTGGCGGCGGCAATCGCCGCCGGCCTCGTCACGCCGTCCCGGGCGGAGCGGATCGCGGTCGGCCTCGGGGACACCTCCCAGGACATCGTCGACCTGGCGGTGGACGGGGACACCGTGGTGTTCAGGCCCGGCGAACACCGCGGCCCCATCCGGATCGCCCGCAAGCTGACCGTAGAAGGCGAGCCCGGTGCGGTCGTGGTCGGGCCGGGCAAGGGAAGCGTCGTGACCGTCTCGGCTCCCGGTGCCATCGTGCGCGGACTGACCGTCCGCGGCTCGGGCCGGGACCTGGAGAAGATGGATTCCGGCATCTTCATCGAGAAGAGCGCCGCGGGTGCCATCGCTGAGAACAACCGTGTCGAGGGCAATCTCTACGGCATCTACATCCATGGCGCGCCCGAGGCGATCGTGCGCCACAACGAGGTCGTCGGCATCCAGACCGGGCGCATGAACGAGGCCGGGAACGGCGTCTCTGTCTGGGATGCGCCCGGCGCCAAGGTCCTGAACAACAGCTTCCGATACGGGCGCGACGGTATCTTCTCCATCGCCAGCCGCAGGAACGTGTTCTCGGGGAACCGCTTCCGCAACCTGCGCTTTGCCGTCCACTACATGTACACCAACGACGGCGAGGTCACGGACAACGTGTCGACCAACAACACCGTCGGCTACGCGATTATGTATTCGCACCGCCTGACGATCCGCGGCAACGTGTCGGACGGCGACCGCGACCGCGGCTTCCTGTTCAACTTCGCCAACGGCTCGCAGATTTCCGGCAACGCGGTCGTCGGGCGCATCCAGTCCGCCGAGCGCTGGACCAGGTCGGGCCTCGGGGGCAACGAGGCGCGCGAGCACGGCCTGCCTGCGGACAATGAGTCCAGGCAGACGCTCGGGGCGGGTGATCGCATCGGCCCGGAGAAATGCGTGTTCATCTACAACACCAACAAGAACCGTTTCCGCGACAACTGGTTCGAGGGCTGCGAGATCGGCATCCACTTCACCGCCGGATCCGAGGGCAACGAGATCGCGGGCAATGCCTTCATCCGGAACCAGAACCAGGTGAAGTACGTCGGCACGCGTTATCTCGACTGGTCCAAGGACGGGCGCGGCAACTACTGGAGCGACAACCCGGCCTTCGACCTGAACGGCGACGGCCTCGGCGACGGCGCCTACCGCCCGAACGATCTCGTCGACCGCGTGCTCTGGACCGCGCCGCAGGCCAAGGTGCTGATGAACAGCCCGGCCGTGCAGGTGATCCGCTGGGCGCAGGCGCAGTTCCCGGCCCTGCTGCCGGGCGGCGTGGTCGACAGCCATCCGCTCATGGCACCGCCCGCACGCCCTCAGCCCGCCGAAGGAGCAAGACCATGACCGGGACGGTCGAGATCAGGAACGTCGTCAAGCGCTTCGGCAAGGTCGAGGCAGTCCGTGACGTCTCCTTCAGCCTGCCCGAAGGCGAGACGGTGGCGCTCGTCGGCCACAACGGCGCCGGCAAGACCACGCTGATGAAGCTCATGCTGGGCCTGATCCGGCCGACCGGCGGCCACATCACGGTGCTGGGCGACGATCCGGCCGCGGGCGAGTTCGCAGCACGGCGCAGGCTGGGCTACCTGCCGGAGAACGTGTCCTTCAACGCCGCGCTGACGGGCCATGAGACGCTGGCGTTCTATGCCCGCCTCAAGCGCGAGCCCGCGAAGTCGGTTGCACCGCTCCTTGAGCGCGTCGGCCTCACCCACGCCGCCAATCGGCGCGTCGGCACCTACTCCAAGGGCATGCGCCAGCGCCTCGGACTCGCGCAGGCGCTGCTGGGAGAACCGCGTGTGCTCCTGCTCGACGAGCCGACCACGGGCCTCGACCCGGCCCTGCGCCTCAGCTTCTACGAGATCGTCGAGGAGCTGCGCGGGCGCGGAGCGACGCTCCTGCTGTCCTCGCACGCCCTGACCGAGCTGGAGGAACGCGCCGGACGCGTGATCATCATGAACCGCGGCATCAAGGTCGCGGACGGCACCCTCGACGAGCTGCGCCGCATCGCGCGCCTGCCGACCCGCATCCGCCTGAAGGTGACCGATGCCGGGCTGGCCAACGTGCCGAACTGGCTCGGTCCGGTCGACGGCTGGCGCCGGATCAACGGCCACATGGTCGAGATCGACGCCGCGCCGGAGCGCAAGATCGAGGTGCTCCGGCGCGCCACCGACGAGGGCGCTCCGGTCGAGGATCTCGACGTGGTCCCGCCGACCCTCGACGAGCTCTACGCCCACTTCCTTCTGTCGCAGGAGACCGCGCGATGAGAAACATCCTGATCGTCGCGCGCAAGGAGATCCAGGAGGGCCTGCGCAACCGCTGGGTCTTGGCCACGACCCTGTTGCTGGCGGCGCTTGCCCTCTCGCTCACCTTCCTTGGCAGCGCCCCGACCGGCAACGTCGGCGTGCGCGCCCTCGACGTGGTGATCGTGAGTCTCTCTAGCCTCACCATCTTCCTGTTGCCGCTGATCGCGCTGCTGATCTCGCACGACGCCATCGTCGGCGAGATGGAGCGCGGCACCATGCTGCTGCTCCTGAGTTACCCGGTGGCGCGCTGGCAGGTGCTGCTCGGCAAGTTCGTGGGCCACCTGTCGATCCTCGCCTTCGCGACGCTGCTCGGCTACGGCGCCGCCGCGGGCGCATTGGCCGCAACCGGTGAAGCCATCGACCGGGAGAGCTGGACGGCGTTCGCCTCGATGATCGGCTCCTCGATCCTGCTCGGGGCCGCATTCATCGCCGTGGGCTACCTCGTCAGCGCGCTGGTGCGCGAGCGCGGCACCGCCGCCGGCATCGCCGTCGGCATCTGGCTCGTGTTCGTCCTGATCTACGACATGGCCCTGCTCGGGCTGCTCGTGGTCGACCAGGGACAGGTCCTCTCGGGCGGACTGCTGAATGCCCTGCTCCTGCTCAACCCGACCGATGCCTACCGCCTGTTCAACCTGACCGGATCCGGCAACGTGAGCGCGTTCTCCGGCATGGCCGGGGTCGCCCAGACCATGACCCTGGGCCCGTCCGTCCTGCTCGCGGCACTGGCCGCCTGGGCCCTCCTGCCGCTCGGGCTGGCGGCGCTCGCCTTCTCCAGGAGAGAACTATGAGAAAGACCATCCTCCTCACCGCCTTCGCGGCTGCTCTCGCCCTGTCCGGATGCAAGGACGACAGGACCGCCGAGGCTCCGCCGCCCCCGCAGGGTATGACGGACGCGGCCATCGGCCATTACTGCGGCATGAACGTGCTCGAGCACACCGGGCCGAAGGGGCAGATCATCCTGGCGAGCCGCAAGGATCCGGTCTGGTTCTCGTCCGCCCGGGACGCGATCTCGTTCACCCTGCTGCCGGAGGAGCCGAAGGACATCCGCGCGATCTACGTCTCCGACATGGCCAAGGCGCCGAGCTGGGACAAGCCCGGCGCGAACAACTGGGTCGATGCGAAACAGGCCTCGTTCGTGATCGGCAGCCGGAGGCAGGGCGGCATGGGCGGCGACGAGGCGGTGCCGTTCTCCGACCGGAGCGCCGCTGAGAAATTCGTGGCCGAGAACGGCGGCCGGGTCGTGGCCTTCGCCGAGGTGCCGAAGGACTACGTCCTGGGTGCCACGGCCGAGATGACGGGCGCGGTCGAGGAAAAGCCGAGTCCGGCCGAGCAACAGCACGATCATGCCGCTCCCGCTGCGGCGAAGGACGGTCACGCCCACTAGGGAGCCAGCCATGTTCCATCACCTCTCGCGCCGACGCTTCATCGGGGTCACCGCGGCCGCGGCGGGCTTGAGCCTCATGCCGTTCGGACGCGCGGCAAGGGCTGAGGCACACCTGGTCACGTGGCGCGGCCAGGCGATGGGCGCCGTGGCGAGCCTGCAAGTGCACCATCACGACCGCGCCGCCGCCGAGGCCCTGGTCGAGCGCTCGCTTGCCGAGGTTCGGCGTCTCGAGCGAGTGTTCAGCCTTTACCGGGAGGACTCCGACCTGACGGCGCTGAACCGTCTGGGCGTCCTGGTCGCCCCACCCGCGGAGTTGGTCGAAGTTCTTGGCGAATGCCGCCGCTGCTGGGAGCTCACCGGGGGTGCCTTCGACCCGACGGTGCAGGCGCTATGGGTCCTCTACCGGGACCACTTCTCCAGGTCCGGTGCGGACCCGCAAGGGCCTACGGAGCATGAACTCCGTCATGCGTTGGAGCGGGTGGGCTTCGGCCTGGTGACCTTCGATGCCAACCGGATCGCCCTGCCCCGGCGCGGCATGGGCCTAACGCTGAACGGCATCGCCCAGGGCTACGTCACCGACCGGGTCGTCGATATCCTGCGCGAAGGCGGCATCGCGAGCAGCCTCGTCGACATGGGCGAGCCGCGGGCCATGGGCCCCAACCCCTCAGGCGAGCCATGGCGCGTCGGTATCGCCGACCCTGACCGTCCCGGGGAGATCGGCGAGACATTGAACGTGATCGACCGGGCCGTAGCCACCTCGGGCGGCTACGGCTTCCGCTTCGATCCGGCCGGCCGCTTCAATCACCTGCTCGATCCGCACACGGGCGCCTCGGCCCGCCTGTACCGCAGCGTGACCACCGTGATGCCGAGTGCGACGGCGGCCGATGCCCTGTCGACGGCCTTCAGCCTGATGCCCGTCGCGGCGGTCGCCCGAACACTCCGGCAACTCGGGGAGGGGCAGGTCCGCCTGACGTCGGAGACGGGGGAGGCCATCGCCCTTCAGTCATGAGCCTCGCAAACCCGTCCACCCAGGAGCCACACACGTGACGGATCATCGATCGACAACCGAACGGCAGGAGATCCCGATCCTGCCCGCAACCTGCAAGGAGACCTTGATGCGTACAGTCCTGATCATTCCCCTCCTCCTCGCCCTGAGCCCATCACTCGCCCAGGCCCAGGATGCCGCGGCCGGGGAGAAGACCTTCGCCCAGTGCCGCGCCTGCCACCAGATCGGGCCGACCGCCAAGAACGCCGTCGGTCCCGTGCTCAACGGCATCATCGGCCGCAAGGCGGGCACGGTGGAGGGCTACAACTACTCGCCCGCCAACAAGAACTCCGGCATCACCTGGGACGAGGCGACGTTTTCCGAGTACATCAAGGATCCCAAGGCCAAGGTGCCAGGCACCAAGATGGTCTATGCCGGCCTCAAGGACGAGCAGCGCATCAAGGACCTGCTCGCCTACCTCAAGCAGTTCGATGCCGCGGGCCAGAAGACCTCCGCCCTCCCGGGAGAACGTCAACTCGCGTTCCGATGAACTCGGCGGAGGCACGACTGGTCGGCCTGTCATGCCGTATGGGAATCCACGGACGGTCATCCTTGGCCCGGTCCCCTCCCCATTGCCTAAGGGGTTTTCCTGAATTGGGACGGCGCAAGTCCCGGTCCATGCTCCTCGCAGGGGCAAAGTCTTGCCACGTGGAGGTCGGGCATGCCGGAGCGCATGACACCGGAGCAGTACGGTTGACGTCGCGTCGACGGTTGCCAGTTAAACAAGCTTAAGCAATCGGGTTCGGGGTCCTGGCTTGAATGCGTCACGGCCATGAAGAGGGATCGGCATGGTTCAGCAGCTAACCACAGGCGAGCGCCAGAACGCCCTGGTGATCCTCCTTTGCGTCTTCGTTGCCGGCCTGGCCATGGCCGCAGCCGGCGGCTTGGATCCGCTCGGCGTGCACGGGGTCATCGTCCTGCTCTTCGGCGGGGGACTCGGCGCGCTCGTCATGCGCTCGTACTACGAGCCCGAGCCGACCCAGGATCGCCTCTCGCATTACTATGACGATCCGATCAAGGCCGGCATCGCCCTGACGCTGGCCTGGGCTGTCTTCGGCATGTTCATGGGGGTCTGGACCGCGGCCCAGTTGGCTTGGCCGGACCTCGCCTTCGACGCCGGGTGGTCGACCTTCGGGCGCCTGCGCCCGACGCACACGACCGGCGTGATCTTCGGCTTCGGCGGCAACGCCCTCATCGCCACCTCTTTCCACGTCGTGCAGCGCACCTCCCGCGCCCGACTGGCCGGGCAGATCAGCCCGTGGTTCGTGCTGCTCGGTTTCAACCTCTTCTGCATCCTCGCCGTCACCGGCTACTTCATCGGCGTGACCCAGTCGAAGGAGTACGCGGAGGCGGAATGGTACGCCGACCTGTGGCTGGTGGTCGTGTGGGTCACCTTCTTCGTGCTCTTCCTGCGCACGCTCGCCCGGCGCAAGGAGCCGCACATCTACGTCGCCAACTGGTACTTCATGGCGTTCATCGTCGTGGTGGCGATCCTCCACATCGTCAACAACCTCGCCCTCCCGGTCTCGTTCGGCCAGGCCAAAAGCTACACGATCTGGGCCGGCGTGCAGGATGCCATGGTGCAGTGGTGGTACGGCCACAACGCGGTGGCGTTCTTCCTCACCGCAGGCTTCCTCGGCATGCTGTACTACTATCTGCCCGTCCGAGCGCAGCGCCCGATCTTCTCCTACCGGCTCTCGATCCTCAGCTTCTGGGGCATCACGTTCTTCTACATGTGGGCCGGATCCCATCACCTGCACTACACGGCGCTGCCGCATTGGGTGCAGAACCTCGGCATGACGTTCTCGGTGATGCTGCTCGTCCCCTCCTGGGCCTCGGCCGGCAACGCGCTGCTCACCCTCAACGGCGCCTGGCAGAAGGTCAGGGATGACGCGACCCTGCGCTTTATCTTCGTAGCGGTAGTCTTCTACGGGCTGTCGACCTTCGAGGGCTCCTTCCTGGCGATCCGGCCGGTCAACGCGCTCTCCCACTACACCGATTGGACCGTCGGCCACGTCCATGCGGGGGCGCTCGGCTGGGTCGCGTTCATCACCTTCGGCTCGATCTACACCCTGGTGCCCTCGCTGTGGAAGCGCGAGCGGATGTACTCGCCGGCCTTGGTCGAGGTGCACTTCTGGCTCGCCGTCGCAGGCACCCTCATCTACGTGTTCGCCATGTGGAATTCCGGCATCCTCCAGGGGCTGATGTGGCGCACCTACACGCCGGAGGGCACGCTCGCCTATTCGTTCCTCGACTCGCTCGTCGCCATGTATCCGTACTACATCGCGCGCGCCTTCGGCGGGCTGCTCTTCCTGCTCGGCGCCATGGTCGCCGCCTTCAACATCTGGATGACCGTGCGTGCGGTGCCCGTCTCCGCCGAGAGGCAGGCGGACGTACCGGACACCGGGCTCGCCCCCGGCGCCGCGGCAACCCCGGCGGAGTGACCCCCATGCCCGAACTGTTCCACCGCAAGTTAGAGCGCACCGCCATCGGTTTCGTGATCGCGATCATCGCCGCCGCCAGCGTCGGCGGCCTCGTCGAGATCGCGCCGCTGTTCACCATCCACGAGACCGTTGAGGATGCGCCCGACCTGCGCCTCTACACGCCGTTGGAGCTGGCGGGCCGCAACATCTATGTCCGCGAGGGCTGCTACGCCTGCCACAGCCAGATGATCCGCACCCTGCGCGACGAGGTCGAACGCTACGGCCCCTACTCGCTGGCGGTGGAGTCCAAGTACGACCGCCCGATGCTGTGGGGCTCGAAGCGCACCGGTCCCGATCTCGCCCGCATCGGCGGCAAGTACTCCGACTTCTGGCACGTCGCCCACCTCACCAATCCGCGCGACGTGGTGCCGGAATCCAACATGCCGGCTTACAGCTTCCTCGCCCGGACCGCGCTCGAGACGAATGACCTCGGGCGGCACCTCGAGGCGCAACGCGCGCTTGGGGTGCCGTACACCGACGCGATGATCGCCAACGCCGCCGGCGACGCCTTCGGGCAGGCGGCGCCCGACAGCCCCTTCGCGGCGGGCGTAACCGAACGCTACGGCGAGAAGACGCAGGTCAGCGCCTTCGACGGCGTGGCCACGCAGCTCACCGAGATGGACGCACTGGTAGCCTATCTTCAGGTGCTCGGACAGCTCACCGATGCCGCCTTCGCCAATACGGCCGCGCCGCAACAGGCGCCCAATCCGAGCAATTGACGACGAGCGGACAGGAGGACGGTTCATGAACATCGACCACGACACCCTCGTCGGCTTCGCCAAGAGCTGGGGGCTGTTCTACCTGATCGCCTTCAGCATCTGCGTGGTCATCTACGCGTGGGGGCCGTCCCCGGGTCTGGGTTCCCCCGACGCCAAGCGGAACATTCTCGATGGGGACGACCGGCCATGGCAGTAGAGGAACGCGATCCCGTCAGCGGTCAGAAGACCACCGGGCACGAATGGAACGGCATCAAGGAACTCGATACGGCCGTTCCGCTCGGCGTGCTGATCTTCATCGTCGTCACGCACGTGTGGGCCTTGCTCTGGTGGATCCTGATGCCGACTTGGCCGCTGATCACGACCTACACCAAGGGCATCCTGGGCACCGACCAGCGCCAGATCGTCGAGCGGGATCTGGTCGCCGCCCAGGCCCAGCGCGCCGCCTGGATGAAGGCCATCGAGACGGGAAGCTTCGAGGACATCCAGGCCAACGAGGACCTGATGAGGGTCGTCCGGTCGTCGGGCCGCCAGCTCTTCGGCGACAACTGCGCCGCCTGCCACGGGGCGGACGGGAAAGGCCGCGCCAACTATCCCGACCTGACGGACGACGACTGGCTCTGGGGCGGCGAGGTGGAGAAGATCGCCGAGACCATGCGGATCGGCATCAACTCGCGCCACCAGAACACCCGGGTCGCGCAGATGCCGGCCTTCGGGCGCGACGCGATGCTCGACCGGACCCAGGTCACGAACGTGGCGACCTACGTGCAATCGCTGTCCAATCCGGCGGTGACCACGCCGCAGAACGTCCCCCAGGTCCAGGCCGGACGGGAGGTCTTCCTCACGACCTGCGCGGCCTGCCACGGCGAGGACGGCAAGGGCAACCGCGAGGTCGGCGCCCCCAACCTGACCGACCCCTTCTGGGTCTACGGCGGCGACCTCCAGACCCTGATCAACACGATCCATGGGGGGCGGCAGGGGCACATGCCGACCTGGGACGAGCGCCTGACCCCAGCGGAGATCAAGATCCTGTCCCTGTACGTCAACTCCATGGGAAGAGTGAAGCCATGACGGGCGCTGGCGTGACAAGGCGGTCCAAGTGGCCTTTCCTGGCGTGGGGCCTGGCAGCGGCCGTGCTGCTCGTCGTGGCCGCCGCCAATGCCCACCTCGTCTACGTTGCGATGGCATCCCAGCCCGAGTGCGTCGCCCACCTGAAGGAGGCCGGGTCGAGGGCGGGCGAGTTCCGGGCGGCGAAGCCCGCCTGCTGAGAAGGATCGACCGATGCATGACTTCGGGGATGACAGATGAGCGAAGCGGATAAGTCCTACGGCCTGCTGAGCGAGGTTTCCACGATCGAGGAGACGCGCAACCCGGCGCGGCAGCGCCACCTGCCGGCACAGGCCGCGCTCGACTGGCTGCGGGCTGGCTGGCGTGACCTGCTGGTCCGGCCGGGCCTCAGCATCGCCTACGGGGTCGCGGTCTTCGCCATCACGCTCATCCTCGTCTGGACGCTGATTGCCTCGGGACGGGATTACATCCTGTTCCCCGCCATTGCCGGATACATGATCGTCGCGCCGATTCTGGCCATCGGCCTCTACGAGAAGAGCCGCGCCCTGGAAGCCGGTGAGCATCCGACCCTTCGCACCATGCTGCTCGTGCGGCCGAGGGCCGGGGCGCAGATCTTCTTCACCGGGCTGCTGCTCTGCCTTCTCATGCTGCTCTGGAACCGGGCTGCGGTCCTGGTGTACGCTCTGTTCTTCGGCGTCCGGCCCTTCCCGGGCCTCGACGGGGTCGTCGCCATGCTGCTCACGACGCCGGTCGGCTGGGCGATGCTCATTGTCGGAACACTCATTGGCGGTCTGTTCGCGGCTTTCGCCTTTGCGATCAGCGTGTTCTCGATCCCGATGCTGCTCGATCGGCGCACGGATGCGCTGACGGCGATGGGCACGAGCATGGCGATGGTGTGGAACAACCTCACGCCGATGATCGCCTGGGGCGCCATCGTGCTCGCCCTGTTCGTCCTCAGCGCCGTGACGGGCTTCCTCGGCTTCATCGTCATCTTCCCGCTGCTGGGCCATGCCACGTGGCATGCCTATCGGGCGATGCGCTGATGTCCTGTTGCGCGCCCGTCGACGTCCAGGCTGCGCTCGGGGTTCAGTCGCAGTCCGGCACTGCGGCGGACGAGATCCGGCTCGCCAGCCGCGACCTCGGCGACGGCACGCGCCAGACGGACCTCTCGGTGCCGGGCGTCAGGTGTGCCGCCTGCATCGCGGCGGTCGAGCGGACGCTCGCGAAGCTGCCCGGGGTCGAGAGGGCGCGGGTCAACCTGTCCACGAAGCGCGTCGCGGTCGCGTGGCGCACCGCGGACGGAGTACCGCCCGACCTGATCGGCGCCCTGCGCGGCATCGGCTACGAGTCCCACCTGTTCACGATGGATCAGGACGCGAAGGATCCGGAGCTGGCGCGCCTCGTCAAGGCGCTCGCGGTGGCGGGCTTCTGCTCCATGAACATCATGATGCTGTCGCTGGCGGTGTGGTCGGGGGCCGATGCCGGGTCCCGGCAGGCCTTCCACCTCATCTCCGCGCTGCTCGCCCTGCCGGCCCTCGTCTATTCCGGCCAGGTCTTCTACGCCTCGGCCTGGTCGGCGTTGCGCCATGGCCGCACCAACATGGACGTGCCGATATCCATCGGCGTGACGCTCGCCTTCGCGCTCAGCGTCTATGACACGCTCCACAACGCGCCGCATGCCTACTTCGACGCGGCGACGTCCCTGCTGTTCTTCCTCCTCATCGGCCGCACCCTCGACCACGTGATGCGCGAGCGGGCGCGCTCCGCCGTGGCGGGCCTGGCGCGGCTTGCCCCGCGTGGCGCCACGGTCCTCCGGGACGGGCGGCCGCTCTACGTGCCCGTGTCGGAGATCGAGCCCGGCGCAACGGTGCTCGTCGCGGCAGGCGAGCGAGTTCCGGTCGACGGCGTGGTCGAACAGGGAGCATCAGAACTCGACTGCTCGATGATCTCCGGGGAGTCGGCGCCGCGACCGGTGGCTGCCGGAGACGAGGTCCAGGCGGGGGTGATGAACCTCATGGGCGCGCTGACGGTCCGGGCGGCGGCACGGGCAGAGGATTCCTTCCTGGCGGAAATGGTCCGGATGATGGAGGCGGCCGAGGGCGGGCGGACCCGCTACCGCCGGCTGGCCGACCGCGCCGCCGCGCTCTACTCGCCCGTGGTCCACGCGATGGCCCTGCTGTCCTTCCTGGGTTGGCTGTACCTCACCGGGGATTGGCACGTGTCCGTCACCATCGCCATCGCGGTGCTGATCATCACCTGTCCCTGCGCCCTGGGGCTGGCGGTGCCCATCGTGCAAGTCGTGGCCGCGCGCCGCCTGTTCGAACGGGGGATCATGGTCAAGGACGGCTCCGCCCTGGAGCGCATGGCCGAGATCGACGGCGTGGCCTTCGACAAGACCGGCACCCTGACGCTCGGCCGTCCCTCCCTCGCCAATGCGGAGGAGATCCCGCCGTCGGCGATGGGGATCGCGCTCGGGATGACCATCGGTTCCCGCCATCCGGCTGCGAGGGCGATCGCGGAGGCCGCCGCCCAAGGCGCGGGCCGGACCATGGCGTTCGAGCGCATCGAGGAGATGCCCGGCCTGGGACTCGAGGCCGTCCGGGACGGGGACAGGTATCGGCTCGGGCGACCGGAATGGGCGCTTGAGGGACGGAATCCCGACGACGGACTCGCCGCGTCCGTGTCCTGCTTGGCGAGGAATGGCGACTTGCTGGCGACATTCGTCCTGAAGGACAGCATCCGTCCCGACGCACGGGAGTCCGTGGATGACCTGGTGCGCCAGCGACTGGCGGTGGAGGTCCTGTCGGGGGACCGGGAGCCGGTGGTCAGGAGTCTGGCATTGAATCTCGGTATCCATGACTTCAAGGCGGAACTCCTGCCCGCTGGGAAAGTGGCTGGGATCACGGCCCGCGGGAAGCAGGGCCGAAAGGTCCTGATGGTTGGGGACGGGCTGAACGATGCGCCTGCGCTGTCGGCCGCCCACGTGTCCATGGCGCCCGCCACGGCGGCGGACATCGGCCGCAACGCCGCCGACTTCGTGTTCCTGAACGAAAGTCTTTCCGCCGTCGTCGCCGCCCTCGGGATGGCGCGCCGGTCCAGGACGCTGATCTTCCAGAACTTCGCTCTCGCGGTCGGCTACAATGCCCTGGCGGTGCCCGTGGCGATGCTGGGATACGTGACGCCCCTCGTCGCGGCCGTCGCCATGTCGCTGTCCTCGATCGTCGTGGTCGCCAATGCCCTGAGGCTTCCGTCCAGCCCGAACGGCGCCGTGAGTCCCGGGGCACCAGGGAGGAACTGATGGGTTCCATGTGGTGGCTGATCCTGATCGGACTGGGCATGGCATGTGCCGGATTGGCCGCGTTCCTGTGGTCCCTCCGCAATGGGCAATACGACGATCTGGATGGGGCGGCGGAACGGGTGCTCCTCGAAGAGGATCCGGGTGGCAAAGGCCAAGCCCGTCAGGAAGGGTGATGTTCCTCGCATTGCCGGGCCGCGGCTGAGGGGTCGCGCGCAGCCCCTGTCAGGCGAGCTTGAGGATCACGGCCACCAGCGTCATGCCGAGTGCCGCGAGACTCGGCACCAGCACGGCCGCCCCCGAAGCCAGGGCGAGTATCGCCACCCAGTGAAACGGCTTGGCAACGAAGCGAGGCACGATCCGCTCATCCTTTCCCGATGACACCCAACGGATTCCAGACCGCTTCCGTTCCAGCGGCGACCCCAGGCAGTCCGATGCCTCCGGCCCAAAGGGCACGGAAGCCGGGAGTGCCGGCGCTGGCGCTGGCCGGCAGACCAGGGAGAGCAGCCTACCGCGCTCGCAGGATCCTTGCACGCCTACGGGAAAGTCCTGAGCCGGACGGCGGTGGCTGCTTGATGCAGATCAACGGCTGCCTGTTGCGGATGGCGTAAGGTTGCCATCGTCACAACACAGGCTTCACCATGCCCACGATCACGGGACCGGTCCTCGTCGTCGACGACGACGGCGCCGTCAGGCAGTCGCTGAAGTTCTCCCTAGAGCAGGAAGGCTTCGAGGTGCGCCTCTACGAGGATGGCGCCCAGCTCCTCGCAGACGGAGTGTTGCCTCCGGTCGGCTGCCTTGTCATCGACCTCACCATGCCTGGAATGGACGGTATCGCCCTCTTGGACAGGCTGCGCGAACGTCATGTTGTGCTCCCCGCGATCCTGATCACCACGCCGGGTTCCCCGTGCCTGCGCGAGCGTGCCCTGCGGGCGGGCTTCCGGCTGGTGCTCGAGAAGCCCTTGGAAGACGGCGCCCTGCTCGAGGGCATCACCAGCGCCATAAGCCGCTGACCCATGTTCACCAACCCATAGGAGCTGCATCATGCTGACCGCCAATGATGTCATGACGACGGAGGTCGTCACCGTTTCGCCCGAGACCCCGGTGCCGGATGTCGCCCGGCTCCTCCACGAACGCGGCATCAGCGGCGTGCCCGTCGTCGACACAGACGGCAAGGTAGTCGGCATCGTGAGCGAGGGCGACCTGATCGGCCATGCCGGCACTATCGGCGAGCAGCGCCGCTCCTGGTGGCTGCGGCTGCTCACGGGCGAGGATGCCCTGGCGCGCGATTATGCCAAGACCCATGCCCGTTCCGTCCGGGACGTCATGACCACCCGGGTGATCAGCGTGCCGGATACCGCGTCCCTCGCGGACATCGCCCGCCGGATGGAGAAGCACGGGATCAAGCGCGTGCCCGTGGTGCGCGATGGACGGCTCATTGGCATCGTTTCGCGCGGCAACCTGCTCCAGGCCTTGGCCGCCACGGACATATCGAAGGACGTGAGCGCCGACGACCGCACGATCCGGGAACGGCTCATCGCCGACCTGAGGGCACAGCCGTGGGCTTCTATGCTGACCAAAAACATCGTCGTCGAGAACGGTGCCGTCCACCTGTTCGGCTTCGTGCGCAGCGAGGAGGAGCGCCGCGCCCTGCGGATCGCTGCCGAGAACGTGCCCGGCGTGACCAAGGTGGAGGATCACCTCATGCGCCGGGAACCGGGCGGCATCTAAGGCAGCGCCCACCGACCGTGACGCTCGGATTCGCATCCAGAACGACGCGGATGCGCTGGGGAAAAGAGGCATCTTCCGAAACCCGTCGCCATGGGTGCGGGTTGACCTCGGCCGATCATCGCAAGGGACGATGCACCTCGATGGTTAGGGCCGGGCGCGCTGCCGTAGCCTCACGCGGGTTCGGTAACGATTGTCTGGTGGGGACGGCGTGCAGCAAGGGGAGGCCGGCATGATGACGATGCCCGCGATCGTGGCGGACGAGCTTGGCAAGCATCTCGCCGATGACTTCCGACGGCTGTTCGGCTCCGCGCACCGGGACGAGGCCGAGCGGCTCGACGGCGTTGCACGCGTTGCCCTCGAATGCCTCGGCAAGAGCGACGCCCTCTACCACAATGTGGAGCACACCTTCCTGGTCACCCAGGTAGGGCGGGACATCCTGCGTGGCCGCATGCTGACCGAGCGCCTCGAGCCGGAGGACTACTCGCACCTGATCGTCGCCTGCCTGCTGCACGACATCGGCTATGTCCGCGGCATCCTGAAAGGTGACGGCAAGGACAGGTTCGTCGTCGATGCGGAAGGCCGAACCGTCACCCTGGAGCGCGGCGCGTCGGATGCGGCACTCACCCGCCACCATGTCGACCGTTCCAAGCTCTTCGTCATGGAGCGGTTCGGAGCCTCGCCGACGCTGGACGCCGAGCGGGTGGCGCGGGCGATCGAGTTTACCCGCTTCCCGGCATGCCAGCCCTCCGACGAGGCCCCGGAGGATCGGGAAGGGCATCTGGTCCAGGCCGCGGACCTGATCGGCCAACTCGGCGATCCACTGTACCTGAAGAAGGCGAATGCACTGTTTTACGAGTTCGAGGAGATCGGCCTCAACCGCCAGCTCGGCTACGCCTCCCCCGCTGACTTGGTGGAGCGGTTTCCCGACTTCTACTGGACCAGTGTCTCGCCGCACCTGGAGGAGGCCATCGGCTACCTGAACGTGACAGCGGCGGGCCGGCAGTGGATCGCTAACCTGCACGGCCACGTGTTCTGCGCCGAGCACGCCTTCGCCCTCATGGGGCCGCAGCATTAGAGCCTCGGAATTCCGCCGCTCCTGCCGCAGGCTCCTGCGGCAGGGTCCCGTCTGCGATCAGGCACTGCCAGACGGGCCCATCAACCGATGATGGCGGCTCCAGGGGCGCCCACGCGTGATCCGAGGAGGTTCGAGGGTGGAGGCTGACGTTCAGGGACGGCCGCCTTCCAGGGCATCCCGCCAGGCGGCAACCATGATCACCTGTGAGATCACGGTCCGCAGCATCATCGCGGCAATGGTGCGGGTCGCGTAGGCTCCTCCCTGGAGAATGTGAAACCCGAGGGCGCCAAAGGCCGCGACGGTGGCCAGTGCGATCACGCTGGCAGACCAAACCGCCCATGCCCTCCGCGCCAGCAGCCCAGCTCCGGTGACGACGCACGCGAAGCCGGCCGCGAGGTCGAGCCAAAACAGGAGGGAGGCCGCGGTCTCTTCACCTGTCGTCCGGCCCACGAGCAAGGACATCCCGCCGGAGAGGACTGTCAGGAGGCCGGCAGCGATCGCCAGTCCGGCGGCAACGTGCGTTCGCAATCCTCCGGCAGGATCCTCGGCCATCATTGGCGTCCGGCGGATCAGGCCGTGCCCGACGCCCGCACGCGGTTCAGGAAAGCGGCATTCGGGCAGAAGGGCGGCGGCGCGTCGGCACCCCCGCCCTCGAGCCAGCGTCCGCATTCGGTCGCGTTCGGGCAGGTCAGGCATCGCCGGCAGGCGGCGGCGAAGCCACCCTCGAACCGCTCCCGGGCCGTCGCGCCGGGTTCCGCACGGACCCTCTCCATCATCCGGCCGAACAGGCCGGCCTGCCGCTCCACCCATCGGCTTCTCGGCCATGACCGCGTACGCGGCGTTCTCCTTCCGGCCGTTCCCGATCCCATGGACGGTCCCTCCGATTGGAACACTGGCGGACAGGAGGCCCTATCTCCCGGCGGCATTCCTTGCTCCAGGACAAAGAGCGGCACGACTGCCGGGAGCGGGAGGGATGTAATCCACAACATTCGTGAATTCGTCCTCACCTGCATCGGCTGACGACGCAGCTATGGGCCATCGGCCCTCACGAATCCCTAAATGACTCCCGCCCCGACAAGTGTCGCCCTCTGACCCGCTTCCTCCCGGATCGTTTCGAGGCATCTGCCCAGGGCAATGGAGGCGCGGACATCCACATACCCCCAGCCGTCGTGGGCATGCGGGACAGGCAGACCGTGTTGGGTCAGCCCAAGGTCATCAAGAGACGTTGCGGGGGCACAGGTGGAATTTCCCAAAGGCCGCTTGTGGAGTGCAGTTGGCACTGATGCCTGGGTTGCGGATCTGAACAGGCTAGCCGATGAGGCGTTATCCTCCATCGCCGGCATGGGTTCCAGGCTCCGGCGACCGAGAGATGCGTGCGCTCCCGCCTGTAGCAGAAGGGGAGCGTCTGATGCACCGCTTCTATTTCGACATTCACGACGGCGAACGCTTCACCCGCGACGAGGTGGGAAGCCTGTGCCAGGGCCGCAAGGCAATGCGCGATGCCGCCATCAAGGTGCTGCCGGACATCGCCCGGGATGAACTGCCCGATGGAGACCGGCGCGACTTTATGGTGGAGGTCAGGAATGAGGACGGGCATTATCTGTTCCGGGCGACCTTGTCGTTGGCGGCTGAATGGCTCGATCATCAGGATGGGTAAGCCGAGGGCTGATCCTCATTCCCGGCCATGCGGCCACGATGCTCATCGGCGCTCGGTCCGGCTTTCACTCAAGCTGGCCCGGCAGACAGTGGAGGAGACGAAACGCGTGATCGAGGAGTCCCGCAAGCTGTTGGATCGTCCGACATACCCGTATCCTTCGAAACGGAGGGATCGGGACTGAAGAGACTGCATCATGGACGTCGAGAAAGATCCCCTGATCAGGCGCGCTGAGGTCGTCTTGGCGGAAACCACGCAACTTCGGGAGGCTCATCAACGGTTCCGGGCGCAGGTCGAGCAGCAAATCCAATTGATGGAGCAGATTGAGGCGGAGCTCGACCCGCTGTTGCCGCACCCGTATTGGGAGCTGCGGGAAGTCAGGGCACTGCTCGCGCGGGAAGCGCCGTCATTCCCCATGCGCCGGGCGCCTGCTTGAACAGGGCGTACCGGTCCGTCAGCTCGGCCCTGAGGGCATCACCCGCCCGAGCCTCGCTGCCCGTCTTAGAGCGATGTGACATGGATGAGTTGATCGCCCTCGTCCGTGACCGCCACAGTCCAGCAGCAGGCAACCTTGCTTTCATGCAGCAGACCGCCGTGGAGCTCCGCCGCCACCTTGTCGGCCGCGCCCTGGGCTGTTGTCGGATCGGGCAGATCCACCCCTTCCTCATCCCAGATGAACCGGTCCTTGGAGCGCAGGTGGAAATAGTAGCGGGGCATCGGCATCCCCTATGGCTCATGGGGCGGAGCGCCGGGGCGGTTGGAGCTACAACCTCGAGGAGCCCCTCTTGTTCGATGATGAGGCGAGGTTTCGAGCGGACGGGTGAATCGGCCTCCGGTCCTGTGGGACATCACGATCGGAGGAACGACATGAAACGGGCCCTGTCGATGAACGACGGGCCCGTGGTGACCCGCAGGTCACACGTCACTGACGGTGTTCCGGATGATCCGGTCAAAAGGCTCAAGTTGTGAAGCTGAGACAAGCGCCTCTCGACGGGAAGGTGTGGGAGGCGGTCGCAGCCCAGGCGGAATGTCGATCTTGGCCTCCCTTTCAGCCCAAGCCGCGGCGGGTACGCGGTTCAGGCGGGTCATGTGAGCGGGGCGGCTTGAGGAACCCACGGTGAAAGCTATCCCGTTCCAAAGGTCAGCCTGCTCCGGCCCTGACGGGTCTGCCCTAACTCATGTGAAACAGAGCCGCAGAAAGTGACGAGCCAACCAAGGAAAAGTCCGCACAGGGTCGATGCTGTTGAAAAAGTCCGCAACTGCCGTTTTTCGTGTCGGCAACATACAGGATGTTGAGTCTCACCTGGCACACGGACGCCAGTAATAGACCGACCAAGCAGTGCTCGGGAGTTTTTCAACGAAATCTGCCATTTCCAGACCTTCAGCGGTTGGCAATTTCCAAGCCTAGGCGGCTCGTTGAGACCTGATGAGTGACTTGGTTGATGTTCGGCGCGACTGGGGTGAGAAGCACGCTGCGCTTTGTGTATGCGCGGGAGTCCTTCTGGTGCTCGTTGTCGGGGGCTCCGAAACTTCGTGCGGGATCGAAACCGAATCCTGGTTTGCGGCAGGACGGGCGGGCAGAATGCGGTAGGGGCGAGGCCCGCTGCCGGGCTTGCCACGGCCATCAATATTCCGGCACGAGCCGTTCCTCGACGAGAGGAATATCCATGTGGCAGGACAGTCCCTCGGGATCGTAGGCGATGTCGATCGCCGCGTGGCACTGATGGGTCAGCACCCGATGCAGCAGCGTCGAGCCAAAGCCCTTACGGCTGGGTTGCGCCACCGGCGGCCCGCCCCGTTCCACCCACTCGATGGCAAGCCGGCGCTCGGATTCCAGCTCCCGGACCTTCCACGCGACGGTGATCTGCCCGCCCGGAACCGAGAGGGCCCCGTGCTTCGCCGCGTTCGTGGTCAGCTCATGCACGGCCATGCCGATCGGCACGGCCAGATCGGCCGAAAGCTCCACCGGCGGCCCGTCGAGGGTGATCCGCCGCTGTGCGCCATCGTCGTAATGGGCCAGTTCGTTCCTGAACATCTCGATCAGCGGTGCTGTCTGCCAGTAATCCTCCGTGAGGAGGTTGTGGGTGTTGGACAGGGAGACGATCCGATCCGCGAACGAGTGATAGAATTCCTTCACGGAGTGCGTGGAGCGGGCGGTGGCCCCGAGAAGTCCCTGCACGGTCGCAAGGGTGTTCTTGACCCGGTGATGCAGCTCACGGATCAGCAGGGCCTGACGTTCGTGCGTCCGCTGCCGCTCCTCGAGATGGGCTTCCACCTCCCGCTGCCGCTGTCGCGCCCGAAGGGCCGAGCGAACGGCATTTACCAGAACGGCGGGATGGAAGGGCCGCTCTAGGATCGTGACGTTCCCGAGCAACGCGGTCAGGTGCTCGACCGGCTCGCCGCCGCGATGGGTGAGCAGGACGAAGGGGAAATCGGACCAGGGCGGCTGCGAATTGACCCAGTCGGCCAGCTCCCGTCGGTCGGCACTGAGAAGCGCCTCTTCCGTAATCACCCCGCAGGCTGACGCATCCAACCTCGCGACGAGCGTCTCGAGATCGGAGCAGATCGTGGCTTCTATTCCGACCTCGCCGAGAATGGCCGCTGCCACCGTGCCGTCCCGCCCGTGTGGGGCGAGGATCAGCACGGATACCTCATCGGCCTGCATCATGGACGATCTCACGCTCCTCGAGAAGCGAGGCGCGCTGGCCCTCGAACGTCGGTACGCCTGTCAACACACCCCGGAATTGCTCCAGCGGACCACCAACGCGCAAGCCCTGGCTGTCGATCCGGAACTCGCGGATCGTGTCCTCGTGCGGGCCCGTGCGTCGCTTGACCACCGACAGTGCCCGTAGGATGCGGCCGTTGGCCTCGAAGAAGCGCAGAAGCACCACCGCGTCGCTCAGGTAGGTCAGGTCGATCGGTGAGACCATCTGGCCGACCATCCCATGCTGGGCCAGGATCAGGATCGTCACCACGCCCTGCTGGTTCAGGTATGTGAGCAGTTCGTGCATCTGGAGCACGATGAAGGGCTGCTCCGGCATGGCGTTTAAGTACCCGGTGAGACTGTCGATCACGACGACCTTCGCGCCACCCTCCTCAACGGCTTCCCGCACGCGGCCGGCGAATTCGCCTGGCGAGACGTTGGCCGGATCGATCTGCTCGATGCGCAGCCGCCCGGCCTCCACATGAGGCGCCAGATCGAAGCCGACGCCCTTCGCCCGTTGCATCAGGATGCCGGTCGTCTCATCGAAGCTGATCATGAGAGCGGGTTCGCGGCGCTCCAGGGCGGCACAGAGGTAGCCGAGCGCGAGCGTTGACTTGCCGGCGCCCGAGGGACCAACGACGAGTGTGCTCGTCCCCCGGCTCAAGCCTCCTCCAAGGATGGTATCCAACTCATCGATTCCGCTGGGGATCGCCTCGAACGCAAACGCCGTGTGATGATCGGCCGCCACGAGACGGGGAAAGATCCGCAGCCCGCCACGCTCGATGATGAGATCGTGATAGCCACCGCGGAAGGCCGTGCCCCGCATCTTCGTCACCGTGATCCGGCGCCGTTCCGACCCATAGGCCGGGACAACCTGGTCGAGGCGGATCACCGCATGGCTGATGGAGTGCAGGTTGAGATCATCCTGCTCGGATGTGAGGTCGTCGAGCATCAGAACCGTGGCGTCATTGAGCAGGAAGTAGCTCTTCAACGCCAGCACCTGCCGGCGGTAACGCAGGGAGCCTTGGGACAGGAGCCGGATCTCCGACAGCGAGTCGAACACGACCCGGCTCGGCTTGACCCGCTCGATCTCCGCCAGCGCCATGCGCACGGTCTCGCCGAGCTCCAGATCGGAGGAGTAGACCAGGCTCTGTTGCTGCTTGGGATTGAGGCTCAGCTCCGGCGGCACCAGCTCGAAGATCTCGATGCCCTCGAGCGACCAGCCGCGGCGGGAGGCGACGGACAGGAGCTCGCGCTTGCTTTCGGACAGGGTGATGTAGAGGCAGGTCTCGCCCAGCTTGGCGCCGGCCATGAGGAACTGCATCCCCAGCGTCGTCTTGCCGGAGCCTGGCCGCCCCTCGATCAGGTGAGCCCGGTTGGCAGCATAGCCACCGGCGAGAAGATCATCGAGGCCTGGAACCCCTGACGGGATCGGGGCGGCATCCGAAGGCAGTGGAAGCGTCATGGGCTGTCCTTGTGTGCGCACGCTTGCGATCTAGGCTTGAGCTGAGGGTTGACTGCCATCTCGGCGTCGTCGCGCATGCGCGTCATCTTGTTCAAGCTCCTCCCGACTGGAGGTCGACCATTCCGGCAAGGTGGCACTTCGATGGTTGGCAGGAATTTCCGGCGAAGGCTATGTGTCCTTGTAGACAAAATCAGCCACGAGCGTCTGTGCACTTGTGAACACAAGGCGCATGAAAGTTCACAATTGAACGTAAGTTGCCGTGGCGCGTTGGACCGCCGTAGCCGGTGGAGGAAAGACGCCCGATGCAGCCTGCCATGATCCCGTCTCGCCTCAGGGAGCGGATCGCCTGCAATAACCTATTGAGCGCTCTCAAGCCGGAAGATCTGGCCATCGTGGCGCCCTCGCTCCAGGAGTGGGAGGGCGAGGCCGGAGCTCGATTGTACCAGCCCGGGGATGAGGTCAGGTTCGTCTACTTCCCATGCGGCCCGAGCCTGGTGTCCTTCGTCGTCGAGCTTGAGGACGGCCTCTCGGTCGAGACGGCCCTGATCGGACGCGAGGGGGCAGTTGGCGGGATCGTGAGCCAGGGACGCCTCCCGGCCTTCGCCCGCTCCGAGATCCAGTTCCCCGGTCCGTTCCTGCGCCTCTCGACCGCGGATCTCGAGGAGTTCGAAACCCGGTCGCCGAGCCTGCGGCATCTGTTCGCCCGCTATGCGGACTGCATGCTGGCCCAGGTCTTCCAGTCAGTGGCGTGCAATGCGGTCCACACGATCGAGCAGCGCACGGTGAAATGGCTGCTGGCGGCGATCGATCGAACGGGCGATCATGACGTCCCCCTGACGCAGGAGCAGTTGGCCAGCATGATGGGGGTTGGCCGCAGCTACGTCAGCCGGGTCATCCAGTCCCTGAAACGCCGTCACCTGCTGGAGACCAGGAGGGGCGGCCTGCGGGTACGGGATCTGGATAGTCTCGATGCCTTGTCGTGCGGCTGCAACAATGCCCTACGCCGCCATTTCGATCAGGTATTGGCTGGCGTCTATCCAAATGTCGAGGACAGTACGGCTCAAAAGGCGGAAGCTGGCAGCAGGCGCCCTGGATCTCGGATGAGAGCCTGAGATTCCAGGCTGGATGCCGCAGACGGGCTGGAGCCCCGAGCGGATCTCGATGTCACCGTCACATGCGGGCATGACCGCACGGGTGGGAAGGGCGTCAGGAATCCCGGCGGAAGCATCCATGCCGGACGCTTTCATGTGCCACCAAGTGGACCCAACACGTACGCCTCAGGAGTGCCAGGATGTATGGTCCGGCCGTGCGTCGCAAGATGATGTTGGCAGACTGACGAACGTGAGAGCTGCATCAATGTATTAGGCCTCACGGTGGAGCTTTTGCTCTGGGCCATCATGGATATCCGCGCGCATCCAGGGCTGACTAGCGGTAAGACCTCTGTGGGCCATCTTGGCACCCAGTCTTGTGGTTGCGCCGGGCAGACCGTTCGTCCATCTCCTTCGTCATCTCGCAGACCTCGGCGGGAAAGCTGCTGACTATCTGATAGATGTCATCGTTCGACCCTCAGAGCTGATGGTTCACGCGAACCCATTCTGGAAAGGCTCACGAGCAAGGTCGCCTCAGGTGGCATGAGCAGCACTCCTGGGCTGATAGCCATGCCCTCGCGCCAGCACCGCCCAGGCGATGCGGGCGAGCTTGTTGGCGAGCGCAATCACCAGCATGTTGCGATGCAGCCGCCGCCCGGCGGTCTCGATCCAGGGCCACAGGCCGAGTCTGGCTCTATGCGGTCGGCTCACCAGAACGATGTGAGCCGCTTGGACGAACAGGGTGCGCAGATACTTGTTACCGCGTTTGGAGATCTTGCCCAGGATCGTGCGGTCGCCGGTCGATTCCTGCTTCGGCACCAGCCCGAGCCAAGCCCCGAAGTCCCGCCCCTGCTTGAACCCGGCCCCGGTGCCGATCGCCGCCACCATGGCCGACGAGATGATCGGCCCCACCCCTGGCACGCTCATCAGGCGCTGACAGTGCTCATCCTGAGCCGCCAGCGCCTCGATCTCGGCCGAGACCGCGGCAATGCGCTCATCCAGCCGATGCCAGTCCTCTATCAGGTCAGAGATGAGGCGTACCAGCCGGGGCGAGAGCGCGTCAGAGGGCGAACCCAGAATGCCGGGCAGCGCCTGCCGCAAGGGCGCAAGCCCCTGGCGCACGGTGATGCCGCGCTCGAGCAGCAGGCCGCGGATCTGGTTGGTCACGCCGGTGCGTTGACTGACCAGGCGTGAACGCACGCGGTGCAGGGCGAGCAGATCCATCTGCTCGGGCGTCTTGATGGCCACGAACGACATGGTGGGCCGCTGCACCGCCTCGGCGATGGCTTCAGCGTCGCGGTAGTCATTCTTGTGGCCCTTCAGAAACGGCTTCACGTACTGGGCCGGGATCAGGCGCACGTCGTGGCCGAGCGCCTGGAGCTGACGACCAATGTGATGGGCGCCGGCACAGGCTTCCAGGCCGATCAGGCAAGGTGGGATGTTGGCCAGCCGCTGCGTGAGTTGGGCGCGGGAGAGTTTGATCCGCAGCACGACGGTGCCGCGCTGATCCTGACCGACGAGATGGAAGCTGTTCTTGCCCAGATCGATGCCCAGGGTGGCGATCGCAGCAGAGAAAGAAGACCGTGACATGGAACGTGCTCCTTGCGTGGCTCGAAGCCCCACAGCTTACGAATAAGCGGGGCAGGAGCACGGCCGGACCATCCCATTAGCGGTCCTTCTTCACGGTTTGGCCTTGAGAGACTGGGATTACATCCTTTAAGCATCCGACGCACCTTGGTGACCGGTTCCCCGTGAGCAGCGCCCTCGGTACCGAAGTGACCTTTACGCGCGCAGAGAAACTGGTTCTTGGACCGGAAGCCCGCGAGCAGGCGATGGAGGCCGCGTGTCGGCAGATCAGCGAGACCATCGGCGAGGTCCGCCGCATGTCTGCCTAGCCGCTTAAAGGCGAAGCGCCCCACCGGTACTGGCGCGTCCACCACATCCCGCCGGAGCTCCCGCTGTGACCTGGGTTGGACCTCCACCTCGGGCGGGCACCTCGACCTTAGGGGCAAAACGCGAGACTGCGCTCCGTGTCATGCTCAGCAGCACGGCCTTGTCTGGGGGCCTCATCTGCGCGGGAGTGTGCTGCCCCATCGACGGCGAGAGTGCGCCGACGGGCACCTGCGACGAGCAATGTTGTCTTCGATCTGGGGTGGCATATGGGCGGGATAAAGCAGGCAGAGCCGACGAGCTCCGGATCAGCCGCTATGCCATGGCTGTCGCCTGCCGATAGCGATCGACCACCTGCGCCAGTGCGGAGAGCGCCATCGTGCCAGGATCCCGCGCCGACGGGATCAGGCCGAGGGGACCGACGATGCGCGCGAGCGCCTCGTCCGGCAGCCCCCGCTCCCGCAGGGTCGCCAGCCTGTTGGCATGCGTTCCTCGGCTCCCCATCGCACCGATGAAGAACCAGGGCTCGATCAGCGCCCGTTCCAGAAGCAGCGGCTCCCAGGCATGATCGTGAAACATGAAGACAAGAGCGCTCCACGGATCCGCGCCGAGATCCGGCAGTGGACGCGCGACGGTGAGGGTTGTCGCAATGGCGCCAAGCGCCCTGCCAGCCGTGACGGCCCGCTCGTCGGGCGAGAACAATCTTGTTTGGGTGCCGTGGGCCAGGCCCAGTTGAAGCAAGGCGAGGGTCTCCGCACCATGTCCCACGATCACGAGCGCCAGCGGAGGCGCATACGAAGAGACGAACGTCTCTCCCTGCCAGCCGTGTCCCTGCCGGGCCAAGCCCGGCAGGAGGCTTAGGCCGCCTCCCCGTCCCTGTGTGAGACTTAGCGGCCGTCGTCCCTCGAGGCGGGCAACGGCCTCACGGATCTCGCCCAGATCGGGAGTGGGCTGGAACAGCAGATCCACCCCACCCCCGCAGGGAAGCTTGATGTCGATGTACGGGGAGCCTGCCCCGTAGCGCACCAGCCTGGGTCGCCCCTCCCGGATCGCCTCCTGGGCTTCGGCGACGACCGCTGCCTCGATGCAGCCGCCCGAGAACGAGCCGGCAAAGCCGCCATGCTCGGCCACGCCCATCAAGGTGCCGAGCGATCGGGATGACGATCCTGTCAGGCCGGTGATCGTCACCAAGGCGGCCCGCCGACCCAGCTGCCCGGCTTCCATGACAAACCGCAGGACCTCGAGAGGGGTTGCAGCGTCGGCGGCCGCAAGGGTGCCATCGCGTCCATTAGGCTGGTTGTCGACCTGAATGACAGGAGCGCATCGAAGCATCGGGCACCAACGGTGATCTGGCGGTTCATGACTTGCGGAAACCTCTCACGCCCGGTGCCAACGGACATGGAGTTCACTGTCTCACATCGCTGCCGGCGGTCTCGATGGCCGATCCGTCCAAGGCACCAGCGCGGCTTCGTTCCCTCGGTGGCGATTCCAGCGGCGATATCGGACGGCGCATGCCGGGCATGGCATCCCATCGGCTCGCCGCATCAATCTGGCATGGCGGCGTACTCGGCCAATCCGAGCGGCCTCGCCCATGGCAGCCGCCGCTTCGTGAACATCTCCAGCTTGGGTTCGACAAGCGTCGGGTCGTCGAGGCTGCCGAGCGTCACGAATACCAGCCCCGGAAAGCTTTCAAGGTTGCTGGAATACACCCGTGCCCCGCAATCCGGGCAGAAGTTGCGGTCAAGCGTCTTGCCGGACTGAGCGACGTACCGAAAGGGCTTGGGAGAGCCGCCCGCCAGGCTGAAGTCCCCGTCCGGAACACCGAAGAAGGTGGCCGCCTCACCGCCGGAGGCCTTCTTGCAATCCAGGCAATGGCAGACCGCCACGAATTGCGGGTCCGTGTCGAACTCGAATCGGATCGACCCACAGGCGCAGCGCCCCGTGTATTTCTTGGGCATGGCCACCTCTCGATCTAGAGCCGACCCGGGCGGCCGGCAGTGCCCCAAACCTATACGAGATCGCGCGGACGAGCCTGTTAATCGACGTAAAACGTCGCAAAGAGGAGCCGGCCCGCAGGTCCCCGCCCCTCTCCCAGGGGTGGAACGACCCTGGCTTTGATTGTAGGCTCCCCCGTCAAGGCAGAGAGGGACACGATCATCGGCGCGGTCTCGGCGGACGAAAAGGTCACCTGGTTCGGGCCGTTCCGGCTCGACGTGCCGCGGCGCAAGCTCACCTGCGGCAACGACCCCGTGCACCTCGGCGGCCGGTCGATGGACATCCTGATCGAGCTTGCGAGAAGCAAGGGGAGTCTCGTCCCCAAGGAGGCTCTCGTCGCGAAGGTCTGGCCCAACCTGACCGTGCACGACGGCAACCTGAAGGTCACCGTCGCGGCCCTGCGCCGCGCTCTCCGGGAACACGCGCCCTCCGTCGACTACATCGGCAATGTTGTGGGCCGCGGCTACTGGTTACGCGACGACGACGAAGCCGGGCGGGCGGCCGGGCAGATCGCGTCCCCGGGCGCTTCTCTCCCCGATCTGGCGATGCTGATCGGGCGAGAGGACGAGATCGCAGCGATCCGGGCTTCGCTCGCCGCCAATCGCCTGACCACGATCGCCGGCCCCGGTGGGATCGGCAAGACGACGGTCGCGGTGGCGGCCGCGCAGTTCTTCGAAGACGACGGGCTCGGCGCCGTGACCTTCGTCGACCTTGCCCGGGTGGCGAGCGACGAGTTCGTCACAGCGTCCCTGGCCGTCGCGCTCGGGATCCGCCCCGACGGCAGCGACAGCCTGCAATCGCTCGTGTCCATCTTGGCCGGGCAGAAGGCCCTTCTCGTGCTGGACACCTGCGAGCACGTGCTCGGGGCCGTCGCCCACATCTCCAACGTTATCCTGGCCAGCGCCCCGGAGGTCCGGATCCTCGCCACGTCGCGCCAGGTGCTGCGTGCCCGGGGCGAGAAGGTGATATGGCTGGAGCCCCTGCCCGTCCCACCCGACGAGCCGGAGCTTGGCATCGCGGAGGTCCTGCGCTACGCGGCGCCGAGGCTCCTGGTGGCGAGGGCCCGGGACAAGGCGGAACTCCTGCTGAACGATCGCCATGCCGGCGTTTTCGCCGAGATTTGCCGGAGGCTCGACGGGTCGCCACTGGCGATCGAGCTGGTGGCGCCCCGGTTGGCCGGACGGAGCCCGGAGGAGGTCCTCGCGGAACTCGACGATCGGTTCAAGACCTTGCGGCGTTCGGCAGGCGGAGGTCCCCTGCGTCACCAGACGATGCTGATGACGCTCGAGTGGAGCTATGCGCTCCTCACGGAGGACGAGGCCGCGATGCTGCGGGCCGCCTCCGTGTTTGCCGGCACGTTCGGCGCGGACGAGGTCAGGATCGTGTCGGGCGGGGCCCTCGGCCCGGCGGCGGCGGCCGACGCCGTCTCGGGCCTCCGCCTCAAGTCGGTGTTCAGTGTGGACGAGGCATCGGGAGAGCTCCGCTACCGGCTGCTGGACAGCACCCGGGCTTTCGCCACGAACCTGCTGGAAAGCCATGGCGAGTTCGCCGAAGTCTCTGCCCGGCATGCGAACCTTCTCCTGGAGGTGCTCCGACGGGCGGAGACGGATCTGCTCGCGCTCAACAACCGCCGGTGGCGGACCGTCTACGGCGCGCGATCCGACGATCTCCGCAGGGCGGTCGAGTGGACGCTCAACCGGGGGAACGATCCACTTCTGGGGGTTCGGCTCGTCGCAGCCGGGCTGCCGCTCTGGCAGGAACTCTCGCAGGCCGAGGAAAGCCGGCGGAACTGCGAGCGGGCGTTGATCGAGTTCGACCGCCAGGGCGGCACCGACCGCAGGCTGCAACTCGCAATCATGGTCGCCCTAGCGTCGGCGAACACCTACCTGTCCGCCGACCCGGACAAGGCAGCGCACTTGTTCGACGACGCCCTCCGGCTCGCGCGCGATCTGGGCGATGTCAAGTCGGAGTGCCGCATCCTGGGAGCCCTGGCCCTCTACCAGCTTCTGCCGGGCTACGACAGCGATGCTCCCGACACGCTCGAGGCGATGCGGCAGGCGGCGATCCGCGCCAACGATCGAGCGGCCCAATGGGAGGTGGAAAAGCACCTCTCCGAATGGGAAACTCTGCAATGTGACTTCCCGTCGGCATGCTCGCGGCTGGAACGTCTGTTGGAGGTGATGCCAGGCTTCGACACCCCGGGGATACCTCAAAGCCTCCTCCATCAGCGCATCAAGGCGCAGGTCCATCTGGGCGCCATGCACTGGCTGATGGGCCGCCCGGGCCAAGCCCTGGCACTGACCCGCGACGTCGTGACGGTGGCGAGCGGAGCGCATCACGACCTGACTCTCATCCACTGCCTCGCTCACGGGGCGATCTTCACATACATGAGATGTGGCGCTTACGGCGAGGCCGCCGCCTGTTGCGAGATCCTGACCCGGGCGGTCTACCGGTCGGGCGCGGCGGGGTGGCTGCCCCTCGCGAGACTGTACGCCGCCGCCGTCGCTGCTGCCACAGACCCGTCTCCGCCACTGGCCGAGTTGCAAGCCTGCTTCGACGAGCTTCGGACCGGGATGAACCAGATCGGGCACCACAGCTATTACGCCACGCTCGCCGAGGGAATGCTGGCACTTTGCGAATACGGGAAGGCGCGCGAGGTCATCGACTTCGTGCTGGACATGGGCCCCCAGAAGTGGATTAGGCCGGAATTTCTCCGCATGAAGGCCGTGGTCCTGCGCTCCGCCGGCCGCGACGACGAGGCTCTCGTCCTCCTTCGGGAGGCTCTCCTGAACACCGTCGAGATCGGTTGCCGGTCCTGGGGGATCCGGATCATCGTCGACATCGGGAGGCTCCTGCGGGACAACGGCTCAACCGATGAAGCCCGCGACCTGATCGAGCCCGTATTGGCCGAGTACGACGACGGTTCCGACACGGGCGATCTCGCGAGAGCCCGCGCGCTCCTGGCCGAGCTGTAGATATTCCTGCCGGATTTGCTCGGTTTTTCACCGTTTTACATGCGTTGAGGCCCTGGCTCCTTAAACTGTCCCGATCGGGATCGTGCAGCGCGGAGCAGCCCATGAACACCCCAGACCTCGACCTCTCGCGCCGCGAATTCGCGGCCGGCGCCCTAACCACGGTGGTGACGGCCTCGGTTCCCGGGGCGACGGCCGCCCAGGCGGCGACGCCAGGGCCCGTGGCCGGAGCCGCACCCCACATGACCGTCGCCCTGCAGGTGAACGGCCGCGGCCACGCGCTGACGCTGGACCCCCGGACGACCCTGCTGGACGCGCTGCGGGAGCACCTGCAGCTGACAGGGACCAAGAAGGGGTGCGATCACGGGCATTGCGGGGCCTGCACCGTGCTCGTCAACGGCACGCGCATCAATTCCTGCCTCAGCCTTGCCGTCATGCACCAGGGAGACAGCGTCACCACGATCGAAGGGCTTGGGACGCCCGATCGGCTGCACCCGATGCAGGCGGCCTTCATCGAGCATGACGCTTATCAGTGCGGCTACTGCACGTCAGGCCAGATCTGCTCGGCCGTAGCCCTCGCGTCCGAGGTGAAAAAGGGCGTGCCGAGCCACGTCACCGCCGACCTGACGGCCCTGATGAGGCTCGACAACGCCGAACTGCGCGAGCGGATGAGTGGCAACATCTGTCGCTGCGGAGCCTACTCGAACATCGCCGAAGCCGTCAGTGAAGCCAGTGGAGCGATCGAATGAAGCCTTTCACCTACGAACGGGCCAAGAGCCCGGCAGAGGCCGTGCAGGCGGTGACCTCGACACCCGGCGCACGCTTCATCGCAGGCGGCACGAACCTTTTGGACCTCATGAAGCTCCAGATCGACGCGCCGACCCACCTCGTCGACGTCCGCGGCCTACCCTTCACGACGATCGAAGAAACGCAGGATGGCGGAATCCGGATCGGCGCGCTCGTCACCAACACCGACCTCGCCTCGCACCCGCGGGTCAAGCGCGACTATGGCGTCTTGTCGCGAGCCATCGTGGCCGGAGCCACAGGGCAGTTGCGCAACAAGGCGACGACCGGCGGCAACCTGCTCCAGCGCAACCGCTGTCCTTATTTCTACAACACCGACATGCCCTGCAACAAGCGCCGCCCCGGTTCGGGCTGCGCGGCCCTAGAGGGTGTCTCGCGCTCGCTCGCGGTGATCGGCACGAGCGATCATTGCATTGCTCAGAACCCCGGCGACATGGCCGTGGCGCTCCGCCTGCTCGACGCCGACATAGAGTTGCTCGGGCCTTCCGGCAACATGCGCACGCTCCCGATTTCCGAGTTCCACCGCCTGCCCGGCGACGCGCCGGAACGCGATTTCGCGCTCGGCAACGGGGAGCTGATCACGGGGGTGAAGCTGCCGCCGCCGCTCGGCGGGACGCACCATTATCACAAGGTCCGCGACCGGGCCTCTTACGCCTTCGCGATCGTCTCGGTTGCCGCCGTGTTGCAGAAGGATGGTACCGGCCGCGTCGCGTTCGGGAGCGTCGCGCCGAAGCCCTGGCGCGTGCAGGAGGCGGAAGCGCTCCTGCCGAAGGGGCCGTCGGCCGTGACGGAACGCGCCTTCCAGGATGCGAGGCCGACAAAGGACAACCGATTCAAGATCGCACTCGCTGAGCGGACGCTGGCGCTGGTGATCGACGAAGGGAGGCGGTGAGCCATGGACTTCACATCCCCAGCCGGCCAGAACCCCATCGACCGACAGACTGCGGTCGGCCGCGCCACATCCCGCGTCGATGGCCCGCTGAAGGTCACGGGAACCGCTCCCTACGCTTATGAGCGCCACGACGTGGTTCCGCGGCAGGCTTACGGATACGTGGTCGGCTCTTCCATCTCCAAGGGTCGCGTCACCAGCATCGACACGGCCGCCGCGAAAGCCGCGCCGGGCGTGGTCGGGATTATCACGACGCTCGACTACAAGCCTGCCGAGCCTCCCGCACGGCAAGCTGCGAACCTCTTCGGCGGCGACGAGATCTCCCACTACCATCAAGCGGTGGCGCTCGTCGTCGCCGAGACGTTCGAGCAGGCCCGGGCGGCCGCGCAACTAGTCGACGTGCGCTACGACAAGTCGGCAGGAAAGTTTGACCTTGCCGCCGAAGCTGCGAACGCCACGCCCGCGGTCGACATCAACGAGGGTAAGGACGCCAAGATTTATGACCGTCTCGGCGACTTCGATGCCGCCTTTGCGGCAGCGCCGGTTCAGATCGATGCGATCTACACGACGCCTCATCAGACTCATGCCATGATCGAGCCGCATGCCTCGATCGCTGCTTGGCAGAACGGCAAGCTGACCGTGTGGATGTCCACGCAGATGGTGGGCTGGACAAGAACGGGGTTGGCCCAGATCCTCGGCCTCCCAGAGTCTAACGTCCGGATCGTGTCCCCCTTCATCGGCGGAGGCTTTGGGAGCAAGCTCTACCTGCGTGCCGACGCCCTGCTGGCCGCCCACGCAGCGAAGGCGTTTGATCGGGCCGTGAAGGTTACCCTCCAGCGGCCGCTGATCATCAACAATGGCACACATCGCTCTGCGACGCTCCAACGGATCCGTCTGGGTGCAGACCGCGACGGCAGGCTTATGGCCATCGGCCATGTGGGCGTCAGTGGCAACCTGCCGGGCGGCGCGCCCGAGGCGGCGGTTGCGCCGACCAAGCTTCTCTATGCGGCTCCCAACCGAGACATGTATTTGACGCTGGCCGAGCTTGACCTCGGCGAAGCCAACGACATGCGCGCGCCCGGCGAGGCGCCCGGGCTCATGGCGCTCGAAATGGCGATGGACGAACTCGCCGAGAAGCTCGGCATGGACCCTGTCGAGCTGCGCATCCTGAACGATACACAGACGGATCCGCGTGATCCAAACAGGAAGTTCTCCGAGCGCCACCTTGTCGAGTGCCTCAGGATTGGTGCGGAGCGTTTCGGGTGGTCCCGCCGGAACGCCAAGCCGGGTTCTGTCCGCGACGACAAGTGGCTGGTCGGCATGGGCGTCGCGGCCGGCATCCGACTGAACCTCCTGATGCCTTCGGCGGCGCGGATCCGACTGGAGAGTGACGGGAAGCTCACGGTCGAAACGGACATGACCGACATCGGAACCGGCACCTACACGATCCTTGCCCAGACCGCTGCGGAAATGATGGGCGTTCCTGTCCAGGCCGTGACCGTGAGGCTTGGCGACTCCGACTTCCCCAAGGCTGCAGGGTCGGGAGGCCAGTGGGGCGCCAACAACTCGACTTCTGGTCTCTATGCCGCCTGCGTCAAGCTCCGGGAGATGGTCGCAGAAAAGCTTGGGCTACGCGGCAACGACGTCGAGTTCTCCGGCGGCATGGTCACGGCCGGTGGGCGCTCCGTTCCGCTCGCCGAGGCCGCCAAGGCCGGCCCGCTCATCGGTGAGGACGGTATCGCCTATGGCGACCTGGACAAGGCCTATGTCCAGGCGACTTTCGCGGGACAGTTTGCCGAGGTAGGCGTCGACAGCTTCACCGGCGAGGTCCGTGTGCGGCGCATGCTCCAGGTCGTCGATGCCGGACGCATCCTGAACCCTCTTACGGCGCGGAGCCAGGTCATCGGGGCCATGACGATGGGCGTCGGTGCCGCGCTCATGGAAACTCTCGCGGTCGATCCCCGCTACGGGCTCTTCATCAATCATGACCTCGGGGGCTACGAAGTCCCGGTCCACGCCGACATCCCGCATCAGGAGGTGATCTTCCTCGACCACCCAGATCCAGTCTCGTCTCCCATGAAAGCCAAGGGGATCGGCGAGATCGGACTATGTGGCGCGGCGGCCGCCGTTGCCAACGCCGTCTACAACGCCACGGGCGTCCGAGTGCGCGACTATCCAATCACTCTGGACAAGCATCTTGACCGCTTGCCCCCGGTTTCGTGACATGGGACGTGTCCTGCAGACTGGGGGTTGGATCGGTGAAGAGGCCGGACCAGACGTTTACGTCGACCAGAAGGAGCAGGTCTTCCCCACCCTCAGCAGCGAGATGATCGACCGCATGGAGCCTTACGGCCGGATCCGATCGTTCGAGGCCGGCGCGTTTCTCTACCGGTCGGGCGAAAGAGGGGTCGATCTCCACGTCGTCCTCGAAGGCGCCGTTGAGATCCTGAGCGATTCCCTTGACGAGGAACCGTCCGTCGTAGTGACTTACGGCCGTCACCAGTTCACTGGGGAGTTCGACCAACTAAGCCGACGCGCGACCCTCGTCTCGGCGCGCGCCGTGCAACCCGCAAGGGTCCTGTGCTTCGATCGGGCCGACTTCCGGCGCCTGACCGAAGCCCAGCCCGACATCGCCGACATCCTGTGGCGGGCCTTGATCCTACGCCGCCAGGGGATGATCCAGAACGCGGTCGGCGGAACCATCCTGATCGGCAGCCGGGTTGATCCCGAGTTCCTCCGCATCGGTCGGTTTCTCTCGCGCAACGGCTGCCCGCACCGGCAGCTCGACATCGATGAGGATCCCGACGCACGCCGGCTCTTGGCGGCTGCCGGCGCAGGTGCGGACGATCTGCCCGTCGTTATTGTCGGGGGGCGGGCGGTCCTGCGCCATCCCGACGACAGAAATCTTTCCGACACGCTGGGCGTGTCCGAGCCCGTGGACGCGGATCACATCCACGATCTCGCGGTCATCGGCGCCGGTCCTGCCGGACTGGCCGCCGCGGTCGGCGCGGCCTCGGAAGGAGTCGACACCATCGTCGTCGACACGGTGGGCCCGGGCGGCCAGGCCGGCACGAGCTCCCGCATAGAGAACTATCCCGGCTTCCCGCTGGGCCTTTCGGGCCAGACCCTCGCCGCCAAGGCGCTCGTGCAGGCGCAGAAGTTCGGTGCACGGCTGATGGTCGCTCGTGGCATCGAGGCGATCGAGTGCGAGCGCTGCCCGTTCGTTCTGCGCCTCGACAGCGGCGAGCGCATCACCGCGCGCGCTGTCCTCGTGGCCGTCGGCGCGACCTACCGCTCCCTGGAGCTCGACGGCATCGACCGCTTCCACGGGCGCGGGATCCACCATGCGGCAACGGGCATGGAGGCGAAGCTCTGCCACGACGCGGACGTTGTCGTGGTGGGCGGCGGCAACTCGGCCGGTCAGGCAGCCCTGTTCCTGTCGTCGCATGCCCGACACGTGCATGTGCTCGTTCGGGGCTCAGAATTGGCCGACACCATGTCCGATTATCTCCTGCGCCGGCTCGAAGCGTCGGATCGCATATCGATCCACACGGGAGCCACGGTGACGGGTCTTGACGGAGACTCGGCCCTGACCCGCGTCCGATGGTCGTGCCGCGATGGGACCGAGAGGCTGGCGGAGGCCTCGAACCTGTTTCTCATGCTCGGCGCGGTGCCGAACACCGGCTGGCTGCGGGGCTGCGTGGAGCTCGACCGCCATGGCTTCGTTCTCACCGGAGAAGCCGACGGCGTCGGGACCGGGCGCTACCGGACGAGCCGTCCGGGCATCTTCGCCGCCGGGGACGTCCGGTCGGGCTCGGTCAAGCGTGTGGCCGCAGCCGTTGGTGAAGGAGCCGTGGTCCTTTCCGAAATCCATCGCTGGCTTAGCGCATCGTGCGGACGCAGCGGGCCACGCTAGTGAAAAGTGGACCCGGTTTTCGCTGACGCGGCCCTTCGGGGCCACGCCGAACGATGCGCCGCTTAAGGAAGTGAGCATCGGACCGACGGCTAGGCGTAGCGCTCCGAACGGGGCTCCCGGAGTCTGGATGGCCTGACATGCCCAAGCTGTTCACCGGACTAGATCTCGGGCACTTGGAGTGCCGTCATCGCGTCATAATGGACCTGCCGTTCAGGGCCGGCCCGAATGCGGCCGCGGACCTTCGACGCCTGTCGAGGGCTCTCGTCGGGAGCGCCGTGATCCATGATCTCGGGCCATCCATCGAGGGCATGGGACAGATCGACGCCGCGCGCAACACCCTTGCCGCGCAGTGGCTCAAGTCGGCGCATGGCCATGGCCGATGGTCGATCGCCCGGATCCGGGTGGACCTGTCCGGCCCTCGGGCAGGCATGCGGTGGGAGCATTCCGCCGCATGGGCTCGCAACCGGGGCTACGACGGGGTCGAACTCGACCTCTCGCAGGCAAAAGCGGCCGTGGCGGCGGACACGCTCGAGGAATTGCTCGGCGACGTTCCCGATTTCCTGGATCGGACCCAGCTCGGTCTTCGACTGTCCGGCCTCAGGAGCGCCGCGTTACCCGTATCGGAGGCGCTGGCGCTCGCACGGGACTACGAGGTTGCCTACGTGCACCTGACCGGGCTGCCGTCGTGGACGACGGGGTGGCCGTCGTGTCGGCGCGCAACCGAGATCCGGACGGCATTTCCGGGAGTGATCGTGGCGGCGGGGTGCAATCGGGTGGCCGCGGCCGTGCACCTCGTCGAAGACCGTTGGGCGGACGCGGTGTCGTTCAGCCTGAGCGATCCTCGGGCCCCGGGTCTCCTGTCAGAGTTCAAACGAAGGTTCAACATCCACTCTCCGCCGCGGAACGGTGCGCTTTGACGAAGGCCCGGGTTATGTCCGGCAGCCGATAGCGAAGCGCATTGTGGCGGGCGTCGACGTTGACGAGCGACTTCTCGAACAATCCTGACAGGGCCTGGTGCACGTCGCGGCAGCCCGCCAATGTTCCGATCTCGACCGCCTCTGCCGCGCTGAACGTCCGAGGAAGCGTTGCAATCGCCTTGAGAAGGGCGCGCTCGCTCGAGGTTAGGAGGCCAAAGCTCCACTCCAGGGCCGCATAGAGCGTCCGGTGCCGAGGCAGGGCGGTTCGCTTGCCGCGGGTCAGGATCGAGAAGCCGTCGTCCAGGCGAGAGGCGATCTCCGTCAGCCCGAGATCCGGCACCCGTGCTGCGGCGAATTCGAGAGCGAGTGGGATTCCGTCCAGCCGTCGGCAGATCTCGGCAATGGCCGTGAGGTCCTGCCCACCGAGGTTCGACGGGAGTGATCCCATTCGTTCGATGAACAGCGAAATGGCCGTGTAATCCGTCGCGTTTCGGGATGAAAGATCGTCCTCGACCTCGGGAAAGCTGAGAGAGGGCAGTCGGAACGTCCGTTCCCCAGTGGCCCTGAGAATCTCGCGGCTGCACACGAGGAGGCAAAGGTCCGGACACATCGCCAACAGTTCTTCGGCCAGCGAGGCGACGTGCTCGACCAGATGCTCGCAGGTGTCCAGCAGCAGAAGGTGCGGTCCGGCACGGAGTGCCGCTACCAGATCCGCGACCGTGCCGTCGTGGCTCCCGACGTCGAGGGCGGCAACCATCTTGTCGACGATGCCGGCTCGACAGCCGACATCGGAGAAGTCCACATAGGCGGTCCTGCCCTCGTACGACCCGGCAAGGGCCGAGGCGGTCGCGACTCCGACCGTCGTTTTCCCGATCCCAGCCGGACCGGTGATCGTGACGAGTCGGCGCTCTCCCAGCGCCTGCGCGACATCCGCCATGACATCATGGCGACCGATCACCGCCGGGATTGCCTGAGAAAATGCGCGGGAGGGCGGCATTGGCCGTGGTTCCACCAGTGCGGGCAGCACGAAGCAGTATCCGCGCAGCGGGACGGTTTCGATGGCGCGGCCGGCGGTCTCGCAGCGGGCGAGCACCTTTCTCAGCGCGGCAATCTGCACGCGCAGGTTGGCCTCGCCGACGGTGATGTTGGGCCAGGCGGCCTCCATCAACTCTCCCGTGCTCACGACGGAGCCGGCACGGCTGACGAGCGTCCGGAGAATTTCGAAGCCTCTGCTGCCCACAGGCACCGGATCCGCGTCGAACGTGAGCGTCCGTTCCCGGGGCAGGAGACGGAATCGGGAGAACGCGAAGCAGTCTTCGTCCACGCTGGGCATGCAATCTCGCGCCGGTTCGCGCCCTCGGCCGGTCTTTCGGCCACGGGCTGTTTCGCCCCTTGGTCGGTTCGGTTCGGGCGCACTCCGACAGGGCAGCCCGCGACGGGATCTCTACTCCGATGGCCGTTTCATCACCGTACTCTCACTCTCCATGATTCTTGGCCGATGCTACAACGCTCCCTGCGAGTCGGCCGGTTAAGCGTGGTCAAACCGGGTTAAAATCACCGCCGTGCAGCCGGTTACCGGGACCAGCCGGCTGTCGATGATGACGCTCTGGCGCCGACCTGGCATCAATCCCGCAACGCTGACATTTTCGCGGTTTTGCATCTCTTCACGCCAGTCGCGCAAGCGGCTGGCCTATCATCCGGCTTTCCCCTCATAGGAGAGCTGCGATGAGCTACCATCCCGTTCCTGTCACGCATGTTGGACTGACCGTCACGGACATCGCCGCCGCGGCCAAGTGGTACCAGGACATCCTGGGATGCCGGCATCCGATCGGCCCCCTGCACATCAGGAGGGACGGCTCGCATATCGGCGAGGTCTTCCGCGGCATCTTCGGCGACCGCTTCGAGGAGGGCTACGTGTGCCACCTGGCGACCGCCAACGGCGTTGGCATCGAGCTCTTCGAGTTCATTAGGCCCCGTTCCGAGCCGGCGGAGAACAACTTCGAGTACTGGAAGACGGGCGTCTTCCATTTCTGCCTCGTCGATCCCGATATCGAGGGACTGGCCAGGCGCATCGCGGAAAGCGGTGGGAGGCAGCGCTCGGCCGTCTGGCCGCTCTACGAAGGCAAGCCCTTCCAGGCCGTCTATTGCGAGGACCCCTGGGGCAACCTAATCGAGATCTACAGCCACTCCACCGAATTAATGTACGCGAACCGGGGACAGTAGCGGCCGCTCGAGCCTCGAACCCACTTTCATGTCCGAGGCTCCGCTCCTGGAAGGACGCAACGTTCGGCGTCGGCCCGGAGGGCTGCGAGGTCCTCTACTCCACCGTTCCCGCGCTCGCGGGTCCGGGCGGCAGGTCGCCCGGACCCGGCCGCAGATAGAGCAGGATCACGGCGACGTAACAGGCCATCCCGAGCACCGGCATGAACAAGCCGACAAGAAACGCCGCCGCGTAGATCGACGGTCCGTAGAGGTAGCGAGTGGCAATCGCCCGGTACAGCCTGCCGTCTACCCGTGAGTCCAGCAGGTTCCGCCGGCGGGCCCACCACAGGATGATGTTGAAGGCGATTGCCTGGCCGAGCATGACCGTCGAGTAGAGGCTCGCGGCCACGCGCTGGTCGGCGCGGGGCAGAGTGGCGAAGCTGTCGGCGAGGATCTCGGCTGCAAACGGGGTCACGGCGAGGAAAGCCATCAGCAGCAGATTGAAAATGCAGATGCCCTGGTCAACCTTGGCAATGTAGCGCCACAGGTTGTGGTGGGTCATCCAGATCTGACCGACGACCACGAAGGTCAAGGCGAAAGCGAGGTACGACGGCCACCTCCGGGTCAGCTCGACTAGAAGTCCATGGTCCCGAGCCGCAGCCGGATCGAACTTGAGGAGCTCGACCGCGAGCAGGGTCAGCATGATGGCGATCACGGCGTCGCTGAACGCCTCGACACGCCCCGTCCCGCGGGCGGCTTCCCGTCCGGGTCGCCACCGAGTCCCGGAGCGTCCCGGAGCCCGGCCGAACCGATCCGAGGCTTGGGTCACCATCCTATTCGTCCGGTGGCTCGTACCGGATGACGTCGACCTGCATCTGCTGGTTGTTGAGCCGCCAGGTCCGGGTCCAGGCCATGGCGATCGGCGTGATGATCCAGATCGACGCGATCGAGAGCGTCACAGACGTGATCGCCAGGCGAGCTGCGAGCGGCAGGTCCGGCGCCCCGGCCGTCAACCCGAGACTCATGATCAGCAGCAACGGATAGGTGACGACCCAAGTCGACACGAACACCTTCCACTTGGGCCCGGATCCTTCGCCTGGCACGACAACGTGGACGACTGGGCCGCCCAACTTGCACAACTCGCGCAAGGAGTCCTGCTCAAGGGCTTGGATCATCTCCCGATGTGCCGGCGAGGCTTGCCACTTCTCCAACTCGCCCTCGTTGGCGAACTGCGACACGAGGAAGTTCAGCCCGCCGAGCTGCTGGATCAGCAGGGTGGAGAGATGGTGGGTCTCTCCTTCCGCGCGGGCGAAGGCCTGCTTGAAGTGGCGGACCACCTCTTCCTCGCGGCCGTGCCGGGAAATCAGGGACGTGATGGTGGTCAGCACGGCGGACCTCCTCGGCTGAGAAACCATCGTTCGCGGCTGCCCGCTCGTGAACCGTGCGGACAGATTGAGTGGGTTTTCACGGACATGGCTCTTCGGGCCACATCGAGCGATGCGCCGCCCTGGTTCCGGTCAGATCAGGGGGCTCGCGTAAGGCGTCGCGCAAGCTCGTTCGCGCGTTGACCGTGGTCTCCCGCCGGTCACCGTTGACACCCATGAAAGGCGAGTCGCTCCCGGCCGGGCCAGCCCATTGGATCGTGTGCATCATCCGAGATCTCCAGCGCAGGTCGCGTCGTCCGCCCAAGCTAGCAGCCTCGTCAAACGCCCAGTTGTAAAAGGAGGTAAAACGCTGAAAGGCACAGACCTGGCAGGAACCTGGGATCCAGCGTGCATGCCGTCTCCAGAGTCGAGCACCGGCGCCGTCTCAGATTTACACCCTTTTTCATGGTTTCATTTTCACTCCACCTCCCCCGGACGCTAGGCTGTTATTGGACATGACGAGTTTTGGTCACGAGGAACCTCGCGGCCTGAGTATCGATGTCATCGCGCTTCAAGCCGCACAACAGGAGGTATTCATGCCCAACAACGCCGCGCCAGCCGTCGGACCGTTGGGGGTGCGGCTTCAGGGCATTCAGCACTTCGGGCTGACCGTCCAGAACATGGACAGGGCCTATGAGTTCTACACGGAGGTGCTGGGCGGCACGAAGGTATTCTTCCACGGCGACTTCCAGGGTGACGCCGTCCAGAATACCTTGCTGGCCGACCAGGAGATCCGCGCCAACGAGCTTCAAGTTGACCCGCGCACCATCGGCGTACCCGACCTGAGGAGCGGAGACCAGCGCCTCGACGTGCGGTTCGTCCGATTCGACAACGTGGTCGTCGAGCTGCTGCAGTACCGCAACGCCGGCGAGCCCATGGGCGGACCGAACAGCTTCGCCCCGCCGGTTCAGAACATGAGCCCGGCCTTCCCGCGCATGATGCATATCTGCTTCTACGTGCGCGACGACGTCGACTTCAACCAGTTCATCAGCGACCTCGAGGCCGAGTCGGTCCGCCGCGGCATGACGCAGGTGCGGGCCAACCGGATCGTGCGTGTGCGCACCGAGGAGGAACGCCGTGCCGCGCCCCGGGATGCGAACACGAACAAGGTGACGGTGGCCCCGTCCGACGGCTGGGAACTGATCTACTGCAAGGGCCCGGAAGGGGAGCAACTCGAGTTCGTGAAGGTGCTCGGCCCCGTGAAGCAGCGGTTCGCGGACGCTGCCGCGGAGCACGACCGGCTCCGCGTCCCGCGCTGATCGCTCTTGCCCGAGGCCCAAACCCGCTCGATATCGGCCGCCGCTCGAGCCCAAGGCCTGGCGGCCCGCGACAAAGGAGATGCACGATGGCGGCCAACGGTCCAGGACAGGGCTACGCGAGTGTCCTTCGGGGAGCCTACTCCGTCGTGGCGCAGGTCCGCGCCAAGCCGGGCAAGGAAGCCGATCTGCGGGCCGTGACGCTGACGCTGATCGACTTGGTACGGGGTGATCCCAAGAACCTTGTCTACTTCCTTCAGGAGAACAGGAAATCGCCTGGCCATTTCATCTTCTACGAGGTCTTCGCGACTCTCGAAGACTTCGAGGCCCACAATGGGATGCCGTACGTCCAGGACTGGTTTTCGCGGCTGCCGGATCTTGCGGATGGTGGTGTCGAGGTGCTGCGAATGGAAATCCTGGGAGTCTGACGGCGCTGGAGCCATGCCGGCGGACTCCGTCGCAAGGGGCTTGAGCATGGGCCAAACTGCGGGCCCCTCGCCATGAGAAAAAGGTGTCGTTTCAGCGTGCCCGAAACATTTGCGCTGAATCGTAGGGAACTGGCTCGTAAACGGTCACTCTGGGGCTCTGGCAAGAACCCTGAATGGCCTCGAACTAGTCAGCAACACTCCCGGGGAAGAGCTTCTTGAGAGCCGCCGAGCTACAAAAAATGTTTCGAGAACGTTAGTCATTTCCGCTCGGGCTCGCAGGTTGAGCTTCCGGCCCTCGAAAAGGTCGAAGAGCCGCGAAGGCCCTGTGAAGGAGTTCGCATTGTCGCGGATCCAGTACTCTCCGGCCCAAGCGATCAGCACCTCGAAGGAGGCCTTGTCGCCGCCCCTGCGAGGCCCGCGCTCGAATGTTGTCAATGCACTCGGCATCGGGCAGATCGAGCCAAATGAAGGCTGTGGCAGAAGGTAAACCTTCATATGCCAGCCACCCATAGCCCCCGTCAATAATCCAACGAGCCTTGGAGGCTTGATCGCGGATCATGCTCTTCGCGAGAACAGGCTCCCGCCGGCCATTATAGCCGCGCGGCATTCGACGAATGGCATCCAGATCGATTGCGACTGTGCCGGGGCCTTCAGCCAGTCTCTCGGCCAACCAGCTCGTGCCTGAGTCACTGTCGCCGATAATGACAGTCTTGGAGAACTCGCAACGATAGCCATCCCACCTCGTATGCAGCCCGTCGCCAAGACGCAAATAACCTGATCTTGCGGACAGGCCTTAACCCTGGCGTATACAAAATACGCTGTCTCAGGACACCTAGAGTCAGCTCTGGGTCAATCTGAGCTATTGAGCTCCTGCCTGTGAAGGTCAGCTCACGCCTCCAATGCAGAATTATGGCTAAGGTCAGCCCAGTGCCAGCACCTGACCATTGCAATCGCTCAGCAGGATTTCAGCCCTTCAGGTCTTCTGTTGATTTCTCCAGCGGAGTGCGTTTGTCATCGTTTACCAGGACCAGAACCAGCGGAGCTCGGATCTTGGTCCCGGGCCTTCCGCCACGTCAGAAAGTCGTTGTACAGGCGCTCGCGCGCTGCTGCGTCCGGCAGAGGGCAAGCGCCCTGTGCCACCGTAAACCCCTCGAACGCACGATGCTCTTCAGCCTGTTGGGCTTTGCGTGCGAGCAGGACCTCGGTCGGCCTAAACCGATTCCAATTCAGCGCCTGCTCGGCAGGATTGGTTCCGTTGTCGACTGACTTCTGAAGCTGTTCAAACAAATAGCTCGAAAGAGATTCATTGAAATCCGCGAGGCGCTCGTAATGAGCGCTTCCCTCCGGCCAGTTGCGAAGAGCGAGCACACGACTGACGGCGATCGTGTCAAGCTGGCGGCCCTGTTCGACAAGATTGGGATACTCCTCAGCCGTGATCTGGCTTGGAGCATAATGGACAATAAGCTCCCCCAACGGAGACGCAATCGTCTCAAACGAAATGGGTACGAGGTGATAAGCGCCACCGGGTTCAAACGCGAGAACCTCCTTGGACGTCTCTGAGGCGAGAAGAACCACCCCTTGGATCGCGTTCGAACGGAGCTGCTGGAGCGCTGTGGTCTGATCAGAGTTCGTGAATTCCGGTTTGATGCCAAGCTTGTCGAAGATGAGGCGCGCTGTCAGATACTCGCCGCTGCCTGGCTCGCCGATGTCGACCTTCCGCCCGTTGAGGTCATAAATGTTCGTGACGTCAATTCGGGCCAAGATGTGCAGCCGCTGGCTCGGAACCCGAAAAAGGTAGCGCAGGTGATCACGCGCCCCTGCTCGCACTTGGCGAGGCAGTGACTCGATGGCGTCCGTCGGAATGATCGCGACATCGATGCCGGGATTGTTGAGGAGCGCGAGAAGGTCGCGCTGAGGTCCCTTGCTCCTCTCGAGCCGGAGGTGGCGACGATTGCGCTCAAGGGCTGTCGCAAGGTTGTCGACGAGACGGTCATCAGCGAGCCCATCGCCACCCGCGAGAATTGTGAACGGGCGGCGCTCGCTTGTCTGCACCGGGTCTTGGTGGGATGGGCCGGTTGAGACAGGCAAGGCGCTCTTGGATGCAGCGCCCGTGACCTGCCCAGCAGCCGCCACGGTGCGAGGGGCCTCGTTAGAGCACCCTTCCAAGCTCAAACAAAGAACTGCCGCCAGGAGCAGCCATACGGGACGAAACATGACAGTGCCCCCGGTGATCCCCAGCCCTGTCGCCGTTCCACGAGCCATGTTGATCAGCGTGGGCGGTGCTGTCTACGACGCTGGCCCCCTTGAAAGGCAATCTTTCACTTCATGGTTAATTGGCTGGGAGCGCAAACACTAGCGCTGGGTAATCTCTCAAAGGTCCGCTTGGGGTCAAAGAGGGCTGCAGACTGGAT
>NZ_JAMXFI010000051.1:0-55718 GCF_025460875.1 Microvirga yunnanensis | reverse complement strand
AGTGAACGTGGCGCAGCGCTTGGAAGAGGCTTGTGAACCGGGCCGCGTGAATATCTCCGCCAGCACCTGGCATCAGGTCTCCCGTCTGTTCGAGACCGAACCCCGTGGCTCGGTTCAGGTAAAGCATGTCGGGGCCATCGATATGTACTTCCTCGATCGTATCCACCCGGACTTCTGTACGGATTCAGAAGGCGTCAGCCCAAACGAGGCGTTCTGGCGGGCCAGCGGCACCGGATGAAGGGTGGCATCTGAAAACCTTGTGATCTGAGATGCCAAACATAAACTTGAGCTTCCCACAGAGCGAAATCTTGGGTTGAGCAGTGGCGGTGACGGTGGGGCAACGCGTCAGACGAATGTCAGCCCTTGGCAGGTAGTGTTGATAAAGTCCAAAATGTAGCTGAAGCGATCAACATCTGGCTCTGTCCCAGCGAACCAGACCCAACATCCAGTATGTTGAGGAGGCACAAGCGGCGATAAGCTAACGTTCAAAGGATAGCTTTCAACTGTACCTTTCACGGGGCATAACCACGCTGACGTCTTTCTGCCTAATCGCTACGCTGGTTCCGGATGCATTGGGTGAAGTGCGACGCCTTATGGAAAAGGGCTCGCTGTCGATGATGCGGTTCAATAGCCCCAAGAATTCCGAGTGTAGAGGCTCGACCCTGGTGGCGCATGCTGTCGAATTGATAAGCTTGATAAGTAGTCGGGACTTTTGGGCAACAGATGTAGAATGAAGCGCCGGATCCCTTAGAGGAGGAAATGATGGCGATTGGCACACTTCTCTCCACGTCATTGGTCGTCGGTTTATTTCTGCTTTCTCCCGCCCGTGCGGCCGACATCAAAGACCGGACCATCAAGATAGGCATCGGTTTAAGTGCCGACCATCCGCAAGGACAGTCAGTCACAAAGTTCGCCGAGATCGTCAGTCAGAAGAGTGGCGGCAAGATCAAGGTGCGCCTCTTCGCAGGTGGTGCTCTCGGGAATGACGTTACGATGATCTCGGCCCTCCAGGGCGGCACACAGGAGATGACCATCCCCGACACCTCAACTCTGGTTGGGATTTCCGGGTTGAAGGAATTCGGACTGATCAATCTGCCGTTTCTGATTCAAAGCGGCCAAGAAGCCGATGCCTTATTGGACGGCCCGTTCGGGCAGAAGCTCATGGCCAAGCTTCCCGAGAAAGGCTTGATAGGGTTCGGGTTCTGGGAAAATGGCTTCCGTCAGGTAACCAACAGTCGCAGGCCGATCACCAAAGCGGAGGACTTTGCAGGCCTTAAGCTACGAGTCATTCAAAACCCGCTGTTCATCGACACGTTCCGGGAACTCGGAGCCAATGCGGTTCCGATGCCCTTCACAGAGGTTTATACCGCCCTTGAGACTAAGACCATCGATGGGCAGGAGAACCCGCTCGCCACCATTCTCGCGTCGAAGTTCTACGAGGTACAGAAATACGCAGTCCAGTCCAACCATATCTACAGCGTTTGGGCTTTCCTGATGAGCAAGCGATTCTGGGATCGTCTCACGCCGGACGAGCAGGCCCTCATCACGGACGCTGCCAGTGAAGCCAAGGACTTTGAACGGAAGACCATTCGGGCGTTTGAACTTACTGCTCTTGATGAGCTCAAATCTAAGGGCGTGGAGTTTTCGACCTTGTCAGAGGCTGAAGTGACAAAGCTGAGGGAGAAGACCAAGGCCGTGCGGGAGAAGTTCACTGTCGAGTTTGGGCAAGCCGGTGCAGCAGAGATGATGTCGGACTTGGAGCGAATTCGCTCGACCAAACAGTAGTCTTGGCGTGCTATCCGCTTCGACTGTCCATGGAGGTGCCGGCTCTCTTTGTCGGCACCTCGCAGCCACAGCTCCAAGGCCACGCCAAGGCTGCTCAATGCCCGGTGATCTATCCTGAAATTGATCGCGCCCTGGCAGGACGGTCACCGCGCCGATTGACTTGTTTGCCATGTGCGTCATTGGAATTTGTCGGAGCCGATGCTCGTTTGGAAGCAAACGTCGTCACCCAGTTCGTATCACGGACAAGAGCTTCCTCGACGCAGCCTTGGATATGATCAATCAAAACCTGCTGGGCTGTCCCAAATTCTCGCGCCAAGGCGCATTCGAGAAGTTTTTGATGCTGGTTTGCTGCAACTTCGCCGCGGAACACCACTGCTACCATCTGGTAGGGGAGATACTTATCATAAATGGCAGCATGCGTATCGAGAAGCAATTTGGAGCCGCAGGCGGAGATCAGTGCGTGATGAAACTGCCAGTCGGATTGCTTCCAGATCTCTGGCTCGGAGTGGTCGCCGGCAAGCATCCGCTTCTCCAGCACTGATAGCTTATGATGGGCGGCGACAACACGGCTTTCCCACTCCAGATCACCTCGTTGGAAGGACCGCTCCAGAGCGTGACACTCAAGGAGCTGTCGCATTGCCCCCACTTCCCGGAAGTCCTCTGCGGAGACGGGCGCCACCTCAAACCCACGCTGGCCTTCAGCGACGGCTAAGCCCTCTGAGCACAGCCGGCTCAGAAGCTCCCGCAGCGTGCTGATGCTTACACCATAGGCCTCACTGATCCGGTCAAGCTTGAGCTTCTCGCCTGGGATGAGCCGGCCGAACACGATGTCCAAGCGGATCCGGCGATAGGCGGTTTCGCCGACCGTCTCACCCTGCGACGGGTCTGACAGCATAGCCTTACTCCCTTGAACTCCAGCGTGGGGTAAAAACACAAATGGCTGCCGGAGTCGAAGCTATTGTTGGCTCTCATTAATGAGACGTACAAGCCGCTGAAGAGCCAATTGGTAACCTTGCGTACCAAAGCCAGCGATCACCCCGGAGGCAACGGTTGAAACATAGGAATGATGCCGGAACGCCTCACGTTTATGCACATTCGAGATGTGCACCTCAATGATCGGGAACTCGCAGGTGTTCAGGGCATCGAGGATCGCGACGGATGTATGGGTAAAGGCCGCTGGGTTGATGACAATGCCACCCGCTCGCTCCCGCGCCTCGTGGATCCAGTCAATGATCTGATGTTCAGCATTGCTTTGGCAAAACTCAATCTCAAGCTTAAGTTCAGCCCCAACGCGGCGGCATTCTGCCTCTACATCCGCTAAGGTTTCATATCCGTAGATCGCCGGCTGGCGCTTTCCGAGAAGATTCAGATTGGGGCCATTCAAGACATAAACGATGCGGCTCATGGTGGCTTTCCTGCTGCTGTCGGTTAAAGTTGATACTGAGGTTGCATCTCCAGTGAGAAACGCGGCTCCATAAGCTGTTCTGGACCATTGCCCAGGTGATATCCGACAGCGCGAGCCAAAAACGTCAATTCACATCCAAACTTCAGCCAATTCGGCTGAAGGCATCTGCCGTGATGACGCGAGATGCCTCCGTTGGACGCGCACACTATTCTCTGAACGCCACCGCTGCTGTGGAGACCGATGCTTGCGCTGGATGCAGACAATTAAGCATTCGTTGCTCTTGGTATGCATATTGTGCAGGCGAACTATGTCGCGTTTTCGCTGGTGCAGAGCGGCAAGCCGACCCATATTCCTTGGAAAGATTAAGAAGGAAACGCCTGAGGTCACGCTCTCACTGAGAAAGATCCTCTTATGGCCGCTACCCACTTCCCTGCTCAAAACCTGCCCAACCACAAGACAAAAAACCGCACACATTCACTGCTTTTGTTGCTTGGCCAGTTCGTCGCCAAATTGGTTAAGGTTGTGGGAGAGGCGGATCACACCCATCAGGGACTTCGCCGTCAACGCTATGCGTCCCTCCTTGGCTAAGTGCTGGCGTCGCCGTAGCTTATCCGTTCGCGGTATCACTTCCTCAAATAGCGGATAACCGTATCGATTACGGTTTCCCGCCGTTTAGCGAGCATGTCCGCTGACGCCATGTCTCTCTTGAAGATCTGCGAGAAAGTTGCACGGTTCGAGACGTTGAAGAAGCACAAAGCACTGATCGTCATGTGCAGATCGATCTCATCAATGCCTTTCCGGAAGATTCCGTCCTCGACACCCCGCTCGTAGATGCCTCGCAGCGTGTTGATCACAGAGACGTTCAATTCCTGGATTGCTCGGGAGCGTGCGAGATGGACACCTTGGTGGATATTCTCCACCATCACAAGGCGAATGAAATCTTCATTCGAGTTCTGGTAATCAAAGGTGAAGCCCACAAGAGCCCGGATGGCAGCCTCCGGCTCAAGACCGCCTAAATCCAGGGTCGCTTCGATCTGCCTGATGCGCCGGTAGGCGTCTTCAAGCACCGCAACGAACAATCCTTCCTTGTCCTCAAAGTAATAGTAGATCATCCGTTTGCTGGTATTCGTGCGGGCGGCGATCTCGTCGACGCGTGCTCCGCTATAGCCTTTCTCCGCAAACTCCTTGGTTGCGATTGCCAAGATGTTCTGGCGGGTCAATTCGGGATCGTACCCGCCACGGCCGGAAGTCGACCGCTTCGCAACATGACTGGAAGGTTTAACGTCATGCATCGCGGGTACATTCCTCATGACATACCATCGACCTGCCTCTTCTCACCTGATCCTCTTAGGACATAGCTCAGACCTAAGCCCGGTTTGAGAGCAAGATCGTCTGAGCGTCAATATGAAAGCTCCCAACCGCCAATCTAACGGACCGGCGTAATATCCGTTCGCCTAAGGGCAGAGAGAGTTGCGGGAAAAAACACTGATAAGCCCTGTTGACTATACTAACTAGTTCGTACATTAATGATCTCGCCCGTTGGACGCAAGCACTCGAGAGCAGAGAAATGCCTCGATCCCGGGCAATAATGAGGAAACTGCTCCGACCTAAGTGTCGAGCACCAAGAGGGACGTCATGGCCATGCCCACCGACGGCATCCGACGCGCTGATCCCATGCTTCGTGCACGTACCGTCCATTCCCAGTCAGCTGAGACTGGTAGTGATAGCATCGGCACCTCCAGCCTGGCAGCCCAGTACGCCTCCGCCCAATCTGTCCTGGTTGGTCTCGTCGGATCTGGCATCCAAGCCTCCCGTACGCCTGCCATGCATGAGCGCGAAGGAGCTGAGCAGGGCCTCCGGTACATCTACAAGCTGATCGATTTCGACATGCTCCGGCTCGGACCGGAAGCCCTGCCCGAGCTGGTTGCGGCAGCCCGGCGCTTGGGCTTTGCCGGCTTGAACGTCACCTACCCCTGCAAACAGGCCATTATCCCACTGCTGGATGAACTGACACCGGATGCCCAAGCCCTCGGTGCTGTCAATACGGTCGTGTTTCGCGACGGGCGCAGCATCGGGCACAACACCGACTGGTGGGGCTTTGCGGAAAGCTTCAAACGCGAACTGATGGATCTCAGCCGCGATCGCGTTGTGCAGTTCGGGGCCGGTGGCGCAGGGGCCGCTGTGGCACACGCCTTGCTGACTCTTGGCGTCGGCACACTTGAGATTGTCGATACGGACAGGAGCCGTGCTGAGCAGCTCGCTTCCGAACTGAGCAAGCGCTTTGGCGGCGAGCGCGCTGAGGCGGCCGACGACCTTGAGCCGGCGGTGGCGCGTGCAAACGGTATTGTCAACACGACGCCTGTCGGAATGGCCAAATATCCCGGCATGGCACTTCCCGCCCCCCTTCTGCACCCCGGCCTCTGGGTTGCGGATATCGTCTACTTCCCCCTTGAGACGGAACTGCTGCGAGCGGCTCGTGCCCTGGGCTGCCGCACCATGGGCGGCGGCGGCATGGCGGTCTTCCAGGCCGTCGGAGCCTTCCGTCTTTTCACCGGCATCGAGCCCGATCCGGAGCGCATGAGGCAACACTTTCAGTCGATGTGACGCGTCCAACTCACAAACAATAAGGACGCAAACGAGAGGAAACGCCGATGAATATGATCGTGGAAGGCTACTTTAAGCTGCTGAAGATCCTGATTGCCCTCTTCCTGGCCATCATGGTGGTCCTGGTCTTCGGCAATGTGGTGCTGCGCTACGCCTTCAACTCGGGTATCACCGTCTCTGAGGAGCTCTCGCGCTGGCTGTTCGTCTGGCTGACCTTTCTCGGCGCGATCGTGGCTCTACGAGGGCGCGGGCATCTTGGCGTGGACACCCTGGTCAAGCGTCTGCCCAATGTCGGCAAGCGTGCCTGCCTCATCGTCAGCCAAGTCCTCATGCTCTACGCCACTTGGCTTCTCCTGCAAGGCAGCTGGGAGCAGACCCTGATCAACTGGGATGTGGCGGCTCCGGCCTCCGGTCTGTCCACCGGCTGGTTCTACGGCGTCGGTGTGGTGTTCGGCATCTCCACGGGGCTCATTCTGCTTGTCGATCTCTACCGGACTGCGACCGGCAAGCTCTCCGACGAAGAACTCGTCATGGTCAAGGAGTCGGAGGAGCAGGAAGAACTTGAGGCACTCCAGCACGAGCTCGCCGAGCGCGATCGCCGCGAAAGCGCGCTCGCCAGCCAGGCCCCCGAAACCGCAACCCGGAGGGCGCAGTCATGACCATCGCCGTCTTTGTTGGTTCCCTTCTCGGCACCATGGCCATCGGCATGCCGATCGCCTATGCGCTGCTCATCAGCGGCATCGCCCTGATGTACTACATGGACATGTTCGACGCTCAGATCGTGGCCCAGAACATCATCAATGGCGCTGACAGCTTCCCGCTGCTGGCCGTGCCGTTCTTCATGCTGGCCGGCGAAATCATGAACACTGGCGGCCTGTCCAAGCGCATCGTCGATGTGGCTCTGGCGCTGGTCGGGCACGTGAAGGGCGGCCTTGGCTATGTGGCCATTCTGGCCGCCTGCATTCTCTCGGCTTTGTCCGGCTCGGCCGTGGCCGATGCGGCAGCCCTCTCGGCCCTGCTCGTGCCGATGATGGTCAAAGCCGGCCACAGCAAGCCCCTCTCCGGCGGGCTCATCGCCGCCTCCGGCGTCATCGGGCCGGTGATCCCGCCCAGCATCGGCTTCGTGATCTTTGGTGTCGTGGGCGGCGTGTCGATCACCAAGCTGTTCCTGGCCGGCCTGGTTCCCGGCATCCTGATCGGCCTGGGCTTGGCCTTCGCCTGGTGGTGGGAAGTGCGCAAGGAAAACATCGCCAGCCCGCCGAAGAAGTCGGCCGGTGAGATCGGTCGTGCCCTGCGCGAGGGTGTCTGGGCCTTGATGCTGCCCTTCATCATCATCTTCGGGCTGAAGTTCGGTGTCTTCACGCCAACAGAGGCGGCCGTCGTGGCGGCGGTGTACTCCCTGATCGTGGCGGTGTTCGTCTACCGCGAGCTCAAGATCTCGGAGCTGTTTGCCGTCTTCGTGACCTCGGCCCAGACAACAGCCGTCGTCATGCTGCTGGTGGCCGCAGCCCTGGTCTCGGCCTGGCTGATCACGGTGTCGGAGATTGCCACCTCCGTGATCGACCTGCTCCAGCCGTTCATGGGCAACCAGACAATGCTGCTGATTGCCATCATGGTGATTGTTGTGATCGTCGGCACGGCCATGGACATGACCCCGACGATCCTGATCCTGACGCCGATCCTGATGCCGGTGGTCAAGGCAGCAGGGATCGACCCGGTCTACTTTGGCGTGCTGTTCATCGTGAACAACTCGATCGGCCTGATCACGCCGCCGGTCGGCACCGTGCTCAATGTCGTGGCCGGAGTGTCGCGCATCAGCATGGAGGATCTGATGAAGGGCGTGTGGCCCTTCCTGCTGGCGCAGCTTGTCGTGCTGTTCCTGATGGTGCTGTTCCCGCAGCTCGTCATGTGGCCAGCCAAACTGATTGGAGGCTAGCAAGCCCCTCAATACGGAGACCGCAAGAGGCGGCTCCTGACGAAGTACTCAATAGGGAGAGAAAACAGATGAAGCGCGTTTGCACGATGCTTGCCGGTGTGATGCTCAGCGGAGTATTCCTTTTACCAGGCTCAGCCAGCGCCGAAATCAAGGAGCGCACGATCCGGTTTGCGTTCCAGAATGCACAGGAGCACCCGCAGGGCCAGGGAGCCAAGAAGTTTGCGGAGCTGGTTGAGCAGAAGAGCGGCGGCAAGATGAAGGTTCGCCTCTTCCCCAGTGGTCAGCTCGGCGGCGACCTGCAAACCGTTTCATCACTTCAGGGCGGCACCATCGACATGACGGTCCTGAACGCCGGTCTGCTCGTCGGCCAGGTCAAGGAGTTCGGCCTCTTTGACCTGCCGTTCCTGTTTGATAGCGCGAAGCAGGCCGACACCGTGGTGGATGGTCCCTTCGGACAGAAGCTCTCAGAGTCTCTCGTCCCTAAGAACCTTGTCGGTCTCGGCTATTGGGATCTGGGATTCCGCAACCTCACAAACAGCCGACGTCCCGTGACAAAACTTGAGGACATCCAGGGCCTCAAGGTTCGCGTTGTGCAGTCGCCCCTCTACATTGACCTGTTCAACACGCTCGGTGCCAACGCCGTGCCGCTGCCCTTCCCGGAACTCTACACGGCCTTGGAGCAGAAGACCGTCGATGGCCAGGAGAACCCCGCGACCGTCATCCAGACGTCGAAGTTCGCCGAGGTCCAGAAATACCTCACCTTTACCCGGCACGTGTACAACCCGCAGATCCTGATCTTCAGCAAGCGCGTTTGGGATCGCTACGATCCGGAAGAGAGAAAGCTCATCGAAGAGGCCGCTGCTGAGGCGAGAACCTATCAGCGTCAAGTTTCTCGCGATGCCGAGGCCAAGGCGGTTGAGCAGCTCAAGGCCCAGGGCATGCAGCTGACCGAATTGTCTCCGGAGGAGGTCGCAAGGCTGCGCGATAAGGTGAAGCCGGTCACCGAGAAGTTCGCCAAGGAAGCAAACGAGGCTGCATCGAAGGAACTCTTTGCGGAAATCGAAAAGGCTCGTGCAACGCGCTGAGCCCGTTGACTGAGTGATCCCCGTACTGGCGGCCGATCGCCGCCAGCACAACCATCCGCATCTTGCAGAATGAAGGTAGCAAAGCCGTGCAAACCGCCATCGCCACTGTTTGTCTCAGCGGGACATTGGACGAGAAGCTCCAAGCTATCGCGGCAGCTCAGTTCAAAGGAGTCGAGATCTTCGAGAACGACTTGTTGTCGTTCAATGGAACGCCGACGGACGTACGGCGAATGGTCGAAGGCCTTGGCCTTGTTAGCGCTGTCTTCCAACCGTTCCGGGACTTCGAGGGCATGCCGGAGCCAAAGCGCGCCAAGGTATTCTCACGTGCCGAGCGCAAGTTCGACGTCATGCAGGAGCTTGGCTGTGACTTCCTGATGGTGTGCAGCAATGTCTCGCCCGACAGCCTTGGCGGGATAGACCGAGCTGCGGCAGACTTTTACGAACTCGGGGAGCGAGCAGCAAAACGCGGCATGCGGGTGGCATTCGAAGCGTTGGCCTGGGGCCGTCATGTCAATGACTACCGTGAAGCCTGGGAGGTGGTCCGCCGTGTCAACCACCCGGCGGTCGGTCTCGTCCTCGACTCCTTCCATATCCTCGCTCGTGGGACGGATCTGACAGGGATCCGCTCCATCCCCAAGGACAAGATTTTCCTTGTCCAGATGGCCGACGCGCCGCAGCTCGACATGGACTACCTGTCATGGAGCAGGCACTACCGCTGCTTCCCTGGGCAGGGGGATCTTCCCATCGACGCCTTCATGGACGCCCTTCAGGCAACCGGGTTCGATGGCCTGCTCTCGCTTGAGATCTTTAACGACCGCTTTCGAGCGGGCTCTGCCCGCAGCGTCGCGGTGGACGGCCACCGTTCGTTGCTTTTCATGCTTGATCAGCTTCAGAGACGGACGGGTACTCCGGTTCCGGGCCTGCCCAAGCTTCCTCCTCGCGCGACGAGCCACGAGGTGGAGTTCGTCGAATTCGCCATGGACGAGAGAAGTGCCAAGCCTTTCGAGGATGTTTTAACAGGGCTTGGCTTTGCCAAGGCTGGCAAGCATCGCTCCAAGGACGTCACGCACTGGCGGCAGGGCGACATCAATGTCGTGGTGAACAGCGACAAGGAGGGCTTTGCCCATTCCTTCAACATCACCCATGGGCCATCAGTTTGTGCCATCGCCTTGCGGGTCGATGATGCCCCGGCAACAATTGATCGGGCCGTGCGGCTCTTGGAACAGCCGTTTGCACAGCAGGTGGGCCCGGGAGAACTGGACATCCCGGCCGTTCGCGGTCTCGGCGGCAGCCTGATTTACTTCGTCGACCACAAAAGCGGCCTTGACCGACTTTGGGATACGGATTTCGAGCCCGTGGCAGATGGTGCCAGCGATTTTACGGGTGCAGGGCTCACGACCGTCGATCACGTGTCCCAGTCAATGTTCTATGAGGAGATGCTGACGTGGCTTCTCTTCTACGTCTCCTTGCTCGATGTGCAGAAAACGCCGGTTCAGAACGTGATTGACCCTGGGGGGGTCGTGCAAAGTCAAGTGGTGGAGAGTGGGGACGGGGCCTTGCGCCTCATTCTCAACGCCTCTCAGAGCCGGCAGACCCAGTCATCCCGCTTCCTGACCGATATGTTCGGCTCGGGCGTTCAGCATATCGCACTCGCGACCTCGGACATTCTCGCGACGGTCGAACGGCTGAAAGCGAACGGGGTCGAGTTGCTGCCGATCCCGGAGAACTACTACGAAGACCTTGAGGCGCGCGCGGATCTCTCGGAGGAGGAAATTGAGCGGCTGCGGGTTGGCAATATCCTTTATGATCGGGATGGGGCCACTGAGTTCTTCCAGGTCTACACGAGAACCCTTGAGAACGGGTTCTTCTTCGAGATCGTGGAGCGTCGCGGATATCAGGGCTTCGGTGCCGTGAATGCGCCGATCCGCCTCGCGGCACAAACCCGCCTGGCACCGGACCCGACGGTGCCCAAGCACTGAATGTCCAGGAGCGGTTCCATGACCATCGACAGCATCCACAAGGGCACTAAAGCAAATAATTGGGAGGAAGGCATGGGACCTGAAAGCGAGTTCATTCAGCGCGATCGCCGCCTTCATCCACCTGCTTTCACACCCAACTACAAGACAAGTGTGTTGCGGTCTCCCCGCATCCCACTCTGGTCGCTGCAGAATTCCCTCTCAGAGGTGACTGGACCTGTATTTAGTCCTGAGGACATTGGCCCGCTCGATAACGATCTGATCCTGAACTATGCCAAGGATGGTGAGCCGCAAGGCGAGCGGATCATCGTGCATGGCCACGTCCTCGATGAGAACGGACGCGGCGTGCCGAACACGCTGGTTGAGTTTTGGCAGGCCAATGCGAGCGGCCGCTACCGCCATGTCAATGACCGCTATCTGGCGCCGATCGATCCAAACTTTGGCGGCTGCGGCCGCACCCTGACCAATCAAGAGGGTTACTACGCCTTTCGGACGGTAAAGCCTGGGGCTTATCCCTTCCGGAACTTCGTCAACAGCTGGCGGCCGGCGCATATTCACTTCTCGGTCTTTGGCTCCGGCTTTGCCCAACGGCTGATCACCCAGATGTATTTCGAAGGAGATCCACTCCTGGGTCAGGATGTGATTTCTGGAACCATTCCGGACCCAGAGGCCATCCAGCGGTTGGTTGCACCTCTTGATCTAGAGGCTGCCGTGCCGCTCGATTGCCTCGCCTACCGCTTCAACATTGTGCTGCGTGGCCGTCGGTCCACATTGTTCGAAAACAAGCTGCAGGGGAACTAAGGCCATGATTCCATCACGCCCATACAAAGAAAGTTCATCCCAGACAGCCGGTCCCTACGTGCATATCGGCTTGATCCCGCACCAGGCCGGCTTTGACATCTTCAAGAAGAACTTTAGCCATGTGCTCGTGGGGCCCGACACGGTCGGTGAGCGCATTCGTATCGAGGGGCGGATCTTCGACGGCCTGGGAGCGCTGGCGCGCGATGTCCTCGTCGAGATCTGGCAGGCCAATGCGGCCGGCCGTTACAACCACCCCGCCGACCGGCAGGACGACAAGGCTATCGATCCTGCATTCCGTGGCTGGGGCCGAACCGGGACTAACTTCGAAACGGGTCTCTATACCTTCGAGACGGTCAAGCCCGGCCCTGTGATTGGCAGGAGGGGGCACCGGCCCATGGCGCCACACGTGAACGTCTGGTTGGCAGCGCGTGGCATCAACATCGGGCTCAGCACGCGGTTGTACTTCTCCGATGAGGCTGAGGCGAACGCACAGGATCCAGTGCTCAACATCGTCGAGCCGCGTGAGCGGCGGGAGACTTTGATCGCCCGGCGCGAGGAGCGGGAAAGGGAGATCGTTTATGTCTTCGACATCCATCTCCAAGGCGAGCGCGAGACCGTCTTCTTCGATCTCTGAGCATCAACCAAGGACCATTTCGATGAACCCTGTTATCATTGCCGTCGCCATCACTGGGTCGGTGCCACGCAAGAAGGACAACCCGGCGGTGCCGATCCTGCCACCCGAGCAGGTCGAGAGTACGCGCGGGGCATACGAAGCGGGCGCAACACTCGTGCATATTCACGTCCGCAACGACGACGAGACGTCCTCGTCCGATCCAGAGCGGTTCCGGCAGGTGCAGGAGGGGGTGACCCGTCTCTGCCCGGGCATGATCGTCCAGTTCTCCACGGGCGGACGCGGGCGTGACCCGTCGCTGCGCAGCTCTGCGCTCTACTTGCGGCCCGACATGGCGTCTCTCTCCACCGGATCGGTGAACTTCCCGACCATCGTCTATGAGAACCATACGACCCTGGTCGAGGAGATGGCCGACAAAATGAAGGAGTTCGGTGTCAGACCCGAGATCGAGATCTTTGACCTCTCCCACCTGCACGGCGCCCGCCGCTTGGCTGACAAGGGTCTGCTCGACGAGCACCCGCACATCCAGTTCGTCATGGGCGTGCAGAATGCCATGCCGGCCGAGGAAGGGCTGCTTGATATCCTGCTCAATGAAGCCAGGAGGCTGTTCCCGGCATGTACCTGGACGGCGGCCGGCATCGGCCGCCATCAAGCACAAGTCATGGAATGGGCCCTGGAGCGCGGGGCCGATGCGGTCCGTACCGGGCTCGAAGACAACATCCGGGTTACCAAAGAGCGGCTCGCCGCCTCGAATGCGGAACTGGTGTCATTGGCGGCTGACGCGGTGCGCCGCCACGGCCGTCGTGTCGCCACTGCTGACGAGGCCCGCGCACTTCTCGGGCTTAAACCTGCTCAAGGCATACAGGCGGCCTGAGTGAGCCTTAGACCTCTCCGTTTGTGATCGGATGTAATCGATGCCCCTGCTACAAGTAAACGGTGTCGACGTTTTCTATGAACTCAGCGGACCGACCGGTGCACCGGTAGTGGTCTTTTCAAACTCACTCGGCACCACGTTAGCCATGTGGGATGGGGTCGTTCCGGCTCTGCGGGGGAAGTACCAGGTCCTGCGTTACGACACGCGCGGTCATGGTCGCTCTCAGGTTGTGGACACCCCCATCTCGATCGACGGCTTAGCGGCGGATCTCGTCGGTCTTCTCGATGGCCTCAAAATGGCCATGCCCCATGTAGTTGGATTGTCTCTGGGCGGCATGACAGGGCAGGCGCTGGCGAGCCGCTATCCGGATCGCGTGGCCAGCCTGACCTTGATGGCCACCTCAGCTTATATGCCGAGCCAGCAATCGTGGGACGAGCGGGCCTCCCTCGTGCGGGCGCAGGGCACAGTTGCCATCGTCGACGCCACGATGGGGCGCTGGTTCACGCCGGGCTATCCCGCCCAGGCGCCGGAGCGGGTCTCCCCTGTGCGAGAGACCTTCATCGGTATCGACCCGGCAGGCTATGCCGTCTGCTGCAATGCGATTGGGCGCATGGACCTGCGATCTGTCATCGGACGGATCTCCGCCCCAACTCTGGTGATCGCGGGAGCGGATGATCCGGCTACCCCCGTACCGATGGCCGAGGAACTCCGGTCTACGATTCCTGGTGCCGAGATGATCGTGCTTCCTCGCGCCGCGCACCTGCTGGCGGTCGAACAGGCCGAGAAGGTTGGGGCCTATCTGGTCTCGTTCCTGGACCAGCACCGTGGCCGGGAAGGCAATGGAGCCTTGGGCGCAGTGCCATTTAATGTCGGGCTCTTGAACCGCAAGAGCGTGCTCGGCGAGGAGCATGTGGACCGCTCGCTGGCGAAGGCCGGGACGTTCGCCCAGCCCTGGCAGGACTTCATTACCCGCACCGCCTGGGGCGAGGTATGGGGCGACCCACGCCTGCCATGGAAGACACGCTCTCTGGTGACGTTGGCCATGATGGTGGCCTTGCACCGGGAGGAGGAGTTCAAGCTCCATGTGAGGCCGGCGCTGAAGAACGGTGTGACGGCTGATGAGTTGCAGTCCCTGCTCTTGCAGAGCGCGATCTATGCGGGCGTGCCGGTGGCAAATGCCGCATTTCGCTGGGTGAGGGATGTGCTCGGAGACGAGCTTGCGTGACGGGACGATCATGCCAACCGAAAGGGCTGAGAATGGATAAGGTGTACAGCGATGCGCAGGCAGCGCTGGCCGGAATGGTCAAGGACGGCATGACCATCATGGCCGGCGGGTTCGGCCTGTGCGGAATTCCGGAGGCCCTGATCGAGGCGATCCGTGATTCGGGGGCGAAGGGTCTGACCTTCATCTCCAACAATGCCGGCGTGGACGGGATCGGCCTCGGTCGCCTCCTGGAGACCCGCCAGATCCGCAAGATGATCTCGTCTTACGTCGGCGAGAACAAGCTGTTCGCTCAGCAATTCCTCTCGGGCGAGCTGGAGCTGGAATTCAACCCGCAGGGCACGCTGGCCGAGCGCATCCGCGCCGGCGGGGCGGGCATCCCGGCCTTCTACACCAAGACGGGCGTGGGCACGCTGATCGCCGAGGGCAAGGAGGTGCGCGAGTTCGACGGCGAGAAATACGTCATGGAGACGGGCCTGTTCGCCGACATCTCCATCGTACACGCGCATAGAGGTGATACGGAAGGCAATCTCGTCTACCGGAAGACGGCCCGCAACTTCAACCCGATGATGGCGACCGCATCCCGGCTGACCATCGCCGAGGTCGAGAACCTGGTGCCGGCCGGCTCGATCGATCCGGACTGCATCCATACGCCGGGCATCTTCGTGAAGCGCATGGTCCATGTGCCGAACCCGGTCAAGCACATCGAGCAACGCACGACCCGCAAGCGCGCCGAGGCTGCGCCTGCCGGAGCAGGGGAGGAAGTCTGATGGCCTGGACCCGTGAGCAGATGGCCGAGCGCGCGGCCAAGGAGCTGCGCGACGGCTTTTACGTCAATCTCGGCATCGGCATCCCGACGCTGGTCTCCAATTTCATTCCCAAGGGCATGCGCGTCCAGCTCCAGTCGGAGAACGGCATGCTCGGCATGGGTCCGTTCCCGTATGAGGGCGAGGAGGACGCGGACCTGATCAATGCCGGCAAGCAGACGATCACCGAACTGCCGACCACCAGCTATTTCTCGAGCGCCGATTCCTTCGGCATGATCCGCGGCGGCCATATCGACCTGTCGATCCTGGGCGCCATGCAGGTGGCCGAGAACGGCGATCTCGCCAACTGGATGATCCCGGGCAAGATGGTCAAGGGCATGGGCGGCGCCATGGACCTGGTTGCCGGGGTGAAGCGCGTCGTCGTGGTGATGGAGCACGTGGCCAAGGCCAAGGACGGCTCCGAAGACCCCAAGCTCCTCAAGAGCTGCAACCTGCCGCTGACGGGAACCGGAGTGGTCGATCTGGTGATTACCGATCTCGGCGTGTTCTCCATCGACAAGAAGGGCGGCACCGGCATGACCCTGGTCGAGCTCGCCGACGGCGTGACCGTGGAGGAGATCAGGGCCAAGACCCAGGCCGAGTTCAAGGTCGCCCTTGGCAGCGGCCAGGCCAGCGCGGCCTGACATTCCTCATGTGTCCGCCTCATCACGACGAAGCCGGCTGGCGCCCATTGCTTCCCTACGGAGCGTGGGCGGACCGGGATCGCGTCCGGTCGAGAGCCGGGTTGGACATCAGAACATCAACTGGGAGGATTCGATGACAGCTCAGAAGCAGTTGCGTACAGAAACTCGTTCGGTCTCCGAGAGGAGAGGGATGGTAGCCCTGTCTCTCCTCTGCGGCTCACTCCTGGCAACCTCCGCCGTCGCGGCACCCTGCGAGGATCTGAAGCGCCAACCTCGGGGTTCCCGTACTCGCGCGACCACGTCATGACCGAGGAGCACCTGAAGGCGAGCGGCATCGGCTTTATGATCCTGCGCGACTGCCTCTATCTCGACCTGCTGCCGGAGATGTTCGATGCCGCCACGGGCGCGGTGCGCGGTCCCGCCGGCGAGGGCCGGGTCGCCTTCGTGGCGCGGGAGGACGTGGCCCAGGTCGCCGCACGGGTCCTGACGAATGCGAGCCACGTGGGTGCCACCTACAACGTCACGGAGCCCGAGACGCTCTCCCTCGACGAGGTCGCCCAACGGCTGTCAGCGCACACCGGACCCCCGCTGCGATACGAGCGGGAAACGCTAGAGGAGGGGCGGCGATGGCGCTCGCGGCTCGGTGCAGCCGATTGGGAGGTGGACACATGGCTGGGATCGTACGTGGCCATCGCCCGAGGCGAACTGGAACCCGTCAGCGATGCGGTCCTCAGTATCAGTGGACACCCGCCTATGGCTCTGGATGGGTATTTCTCCGAACACCCGGGGTTGCTGGATCCGCTGCGAACCATCGCCGGCCCCTGACAGGCACATCTTACGCGTTAGGGAAATGGCCGATTCTGGCACTTCGCAGAAGAAGCGCCTTGGTCAGCTCATGCGGCGGTGAGCGGACCTTCATTTCATTTGCTGTTCGTTACTCTATGACCCCGAGCGGACCTTCCTGCGCTCCAAATGGCCTTTCCAGGGATCGGCACAGCAATTCGCTTATGCCAATGCGCAGCTTCGCAGGGCCTTATGCATCGGGGATGCCACCACGTCATGCTCGGCCACAGTAGGGCCGCTAGCAAGCTGAGATGCCATCCGACGCTGATAGGCTAACCCGGTAGGTTCATCGCAGGCGGCGATTGCGGATCAATCGGCGTGGTGCCTCGCAGCCCAAGAACGTCCTCGAGGGCCAGCGCTCCGGCCAGGACCGCTCCTTCCGCCCGGGCGCGGCCGACGATCTGCAACCCAACAGGGCGTCCATCGCGGGTAAAGCCACAGGGAAGGCTGAGGGCCGGTGCCGCAGTCAGAGTAATGGCGTAAGCGATGGCCAGCCATTCGACATAGTTCGAGAAGCTGTGGCCAGCGCATTCGCTGACATAGCGTTCGCCCGCTGGGTAGGCGGCTACAATCGTGGCGGGGCAGAGAAGCAGATCATAAGTGTCAAAGAAGACGTTCATCCTCCGAAACAGGGTAGCACGCTGGTTCTCCGCTCGGACAACATCGGCCATCGAATAGTTCAGGCCCTGCTCGATGTTCCAGATCACCTCCGGCTTCATCTTGTCCCGATGGTTCTGTAGGAGGCCGGCATGGCTGACGGCAAACGTCACCCCGCGCAGGACCTGGAAGGCATCATGGGCTTCCGATAAGTTGGGATGCGCCTCTTCGACGATGGTACCCAGCTCCGTGAACCGTTGGGCCGCGGCCTGGCAAATGGCGGCGACCTCCGGGTCGACGGGTGTAATACCCAGGTCGGCAGAGTAAGCCACCCGCACTGGTCGCCACCCCGAGCGTGCCGCAGCCAGAAAGCTTTCTGTCCTGGGCAACGAGATGGGATCGCCAGGGCTCTCCCCTGTCATGGCATCGAGAAGCAGAGCGGTGTCTTCCACGGTGCGGCCCATCGGGCCGTTCACGCTGAGGAGCCGGTCAATCTTCGCGCCGGGCGTGCTGGCGACGCGGCCGGGACTCGGCCGCAGGCCGACCACACCGCAGAAGCTGGCCGGATTGCGCAGGCTGCCGCCCAAGTCGGATCCTTGCGCTACCCATGCTGTTCCCGTGGCGAGTGCGACCGCGGCCCCACCCGATGATCCTGCGGCGGAAAGTGCTGTGTTCCAGGGATTCAATGTGGTGCCGAAGACCTCGTTGAAGGTGTTGCCGCCGGCGCCGAACTCCGGGGTATTGGACTTGGCGTAGATCAACCCACCTTCAGCTTCGAGCGTCTGGGCCAGGATATCCGAGGCCTCGGGCACGAAGTCCGCGAAGATGGGCGAGCCCTGGGTGGTGCGCACCCCTGCCACGTCGGTCAGGTCTTTGATTGGCACAGGTAGTCCCGCCAGACGGCCGCGCTCGCCAAGGGGGCGTTGCATCAGCCGGCGAGCCTGCTCGCGGGCGCGCTCGAAGCACAGGATGGGAAGCGCGTTGACCGTATCGTCGACGGCGGCTATGCGGGCCTCTAGAGCGTCGAGGCAATCGAGCGGGGAGACCTCGCCCCTTTGCAGAAGGTCGACAACCGCACAGGCTGTGAGTTTGGTCAAACCCATGTCAGTCGTCATGATCCTACACCCTTGCGTTAGCATTCCATCGCGGCGGTTTGGGTCCACTGCATAGCACATCCTGCGCTGGCCCGAACATCAACCTGCACAGGGCTTGACGAAGGCACTGGCAATGGCCCTCAGTTATCACGCTGCGGGAACGCTCGATGACTGTGGGGATGTCTGAGCAGTGAGCAGAAAGAAAATTGAGCAGAGAAAGATGACCATTCCAAAAGTGGCTGCTGTGCTCAAAACAAGGGTAAACCCGCTCATCCCGTGAAGAAGTGCGATGAGGGGCACGGCTAGACCGCTCGTCGTGAACCCAAGGAAGTAGCGGACACTGAAGGCTCGGGCCCTGAACTGGGCTGGGACGTAGCGGGCGACCATTGCGTCGTTTACGACCACCTGCCCGTAGATCGCCGCCATAGCCAGAACCAGGCCAGCCAGCATGGGGATCCCGCTCGTCAGAGCGGCAAGCCCAAGCCCGAGCGGCTGCAAGATCGAGAGGCCGACAAAGATCCTCGGCAGCGTGTATCGATCAACGAGGCGCCCCATCAGGAGCTGCGTCAACGCTCCGAAGACAAACACGAGGGTGGCCAGGGAACCGATCACGACTAGGGGGAGGGCGGTACCGGCACGTTCATCGATGATCTTGGGAAGTGCGATCGTCGTAATGTTGAAGGTCATGCCACCCGCCACGATCGCCGTTGCAAACAACAGGAAGAGGGTGATCGGGCGCGTAATTGGGGTTTCGGCATGAGTGCTGCCGGACTTGCCATGAGGGTCTCCGTCACCAGGCACAAGGCTGATGAAGGCAATCCCAACTACGAGGCAAATTAGTCCAGGAAGAATGAAAGCAGCGCGCCAGCCAAGGCTCGCGGCCAATAGAGCGGTGATCCCTGAGGCGAAAGCGGCGCCAAGATTGCCCCACACCCCGTTGATGCCGAGATCCCGTCCAAGACGGCTTGTATGGGTGACCAGGATCGTCGAGCCGATGGGATGATAGATCGCGGAGAACACCCCGAGCACGAAGAGCCAGATGCCGAACGTGACCGGAGAGTTCGCGGTCGACAGCCCCAGACACGCAATCCCGCACCCGCCGAAGAAGATCGCCAGCAGGTTGCGGCGCCCTAAACGATCTGCGATCCAGCCCATCGGGAGTGAGAACAGGCCGAAGGCCACGAAGGCACCCGTCGAGAGGCCGATGAGGCTGGCATAAGACAGTTGCCGCTCGGCCGCGATGGCGATCACAGCCGTTGGGTAGATCAGAAGGACGAAATGATCGAGCGCGTGTGCGATGTTGACGAAGGCAATCGTGCGGCGAGATAGCAGGTCAGGAGACATCCTTCGTATTCTCCTCGGTTTTCGCGCGCGACACTCCGCAGCAATCTGAATCTGCCAGAATTCTTCAATGCTAATCGGCAGCTAGGCGGCTCGATCGAAACTTGCGATGAAGTCGGCAAGGCGTTCGCCCTGGATCAGGATGTGCTCCCGGAGGAGGCGCTCCGCCCGCTCGCTGTCCCCGGCACGGATGGCCTCCACGATGCCTTGGTGCTCCGCCAGTGAGTTCGCCACACGGCTGCGGGCTCGGAGCTGGAGCCGGCGGTACGGCTTAAGCCGGGCATGCAGTTGGTGCGCTTGCTCCGCCAGAAACGCGTTCTGACAGGCTTCATAGATGACGTGGTGGAAGCGCTCATTTGCATAGTAGTAGGCATCGGCGTTCTCTTGTGATGCCTCCCGAACACACTCCTCGTGCGCCGCCTCGAGCTCCTTCTGCATGGGCTCGATGATCCGGCGGGCCGCCAGAGCTCCGCACATGCCTTCGAGGGCAGCCATGACCTCGAACCGTTCAACGACGTCCTTGAAGCTGAGTGAAGCGACGAAGGCGCCTCGTCGTGCCTGCAACTCAACCAGTCCGGTCGAGGCAAGCTGCATCAAGGCTTCCCTGATCGGGGTCCGGGAGACCTCGAAACGATCTGCTAAGCTTTGCTCGTCCAGCCGATCGCCAGGGCGAAACTTACCCGTAACAATGTCCTGCTCGAGGGCGTCTCTCAGGGCTTGAGCGCGTCTCATCTCACATGTCCTGCTCGGAAGCATCATAGAGCAGCTGTCTATAATCTTACAAGGATTTTTTTGTATACAAGATAGTTGACGAATAATGCAATCGCGCGCAGTCTCTCAGGCAAGGGCAATGAGGGATCCACCTGCGCAATCCCCGCGAGCTGGCCTACAGCCGCTCGTCCACCCGACGCAGAGGAGGAAACGGAGGAGCGGGTGCTATGTCACCACAGCTGATCTCAATCTACGCTCTCGCGGCGATGTTCGTGGTCGCCACCATCCTTCCGATCAACATGGGGGTGCTGGCCTTCGTTGGCGCCTTCCTGGTCGGAACCCTGGTGGCAGGCCAGACCACCAGCGCCATCATCGCTGGATTTCCCGGCGGCCTCTTCCTGACCCTTGTCGGGATCACCTTTCTCTTCGCCATTGCTCAGAACAATGGCACCATCGACTGGCTCGTCCGCTTGGCGGTCCGGGGTGTGCGGGGCCGGATTGTGGCGATCCCCTGGATCATGTTCGGGATCTCTGCGGTTCTGACGTCGGTTGGCGCTGTCAGCCCAGGCGCCGTTGCGATCATCGCGCCGATCGCGCTCGGCTTTGCTCTCAAATACAGCATCAATCCGCTGCTTATGGGACTGATGGTCGTCCATGGGGCTCAGGCCGGCGGGTTCTCGCCGATCAGCATCTATGGCGGCATCACCAACCGGGTCGTGGCCAAGGCCGGCTTGCCGCTCAATGAGATTGTGACGTTTCTGGCGAGCTTTGGCGTCAACCTGGCCGTTGCTGTTCTGCTCTTCTTCGCACTCGGCGGCCGCAGGTTGCTCCAAGCCCGGGCGGATGTGTTGGCAGGGCAAGCAACGGCTAATGCTGCGACTGCTGCACAGCCTCCGGCACCAAGAGCCCCTGCCGTTGCGCGCGCAGCTGGCAATCTGGCTCTCGCCATTCCTCCCATTGCTGTGACTGTCCCGCAGGCTGGCCCTCAAGTTTATGGCGATGCCGAGTCGGAGGCTCTCACCGAAGAGAGGATGCTGAGCGATCGGCGCGACGATCCACTCGCCAGCGATAATGTCAGCGCCAAGCCGGCTGAGGGGCCGCACTGGTACCGGGTGCTCACCCTCGGAGGCCTCATTCTGCTGGCGGTGCTCACCTTGGCCTTCAATCTCGACATCGGCTTTGTGGCGATCACCATTGGTCTTGGCCTGTCGCTGATCGCGCCGAACCTGCAGAAGCGGGCCATGGGCCAAGTCTCGTGGCCGGAGATCATGCTCATCACCGGTGTGAGCACCTACGTGGTCGTGCTCGAGAAGATGGGCACCATCTCCTTCGTCGGCGACAGCGTGGCCGGACTGGCGTCCCCGATGCTCGCCGCCCTGCTCCTGTGCTTCATCGGCGCGGTCGTCTCCGCCTTTGCCTCCTCGACGGCGGTTCTCGGATCCCTCATCCCACTTGCCGTGCCGTTCCTGCAATCGGGAACCGGCGTCAGTCCGATCGGCTTCATTGCCGCCATGGCTGTCGCCTCGACCATCGTTGATGTGAGCCCCTTTTCGACCAATGGCGCCCTCGTTCTGGCGAATGCCCAGGGCGTCGACCGGGAGGCGTTCTTCCGCAAGCTCATGGCCTATGGCGCCCTTGTGACGGTGGTTGCGCCGATTGTCGTCTGGGCTCTATTCGTCGTGCTGTGACGCTAATCCTCTGGTGTGGATGAAGGAGATGAACGTGAAGCTCTCTCGATCAATGGCAGGGTTGGAGGCGGCACCAGCCTTCCTGAGCGATCTGATAGATACGCTGACCGAGCGGGGGCGCTCCCTGCTCGGTCAGAAGGCAGGGCGGGAGATTGTCGCAAAAGACGCTCTCCCGACGATCGGCGAGTTGCTGCTTTCACGCCGAGGCGAGGCCTCAGGGGTGGCGCTCGCGCAAACTCTGTTGGCCAGTTACAATGCTGCGTCGGGCGAGGATCGCCTCGCGTTCCTCCAGGCGCTGGCGGATCGCTTCGGGCCCGATCGCCGCCGGATTGAGATGGCCATCGAAGCTGTGCGTCAGGATCAGGGTACGGACGCGTTCGAGAGCCTGCATGCCGCGGCGGAACCAAGAAGGCAGGAGCTGATCCGACGCCTGAACCTGGCTCCTGGCGGGACCTCCGCCTTGGTGCAGATGCGCGAGGAACTGCTCGCGTACCTGCCCAAGCACCCGGAGCTGAAATGCGTCGACGCGGACTTCACCCATCTGTTCTCATCCTGGTTCAATCGGGGGTTTCTGGTGCTGCGGCCGATCGACTGGACCACGCCTGCCAATATCCTGGAGAAGATCATCCGTTATGAAGCGGTGCATGCAATCCAGAACTGGGATGACCTGCGCAACCGCCTCCAGCCGGACGACCGTCGCTGCTACGGCTTCTTCCACCCACAGCTCGTCGACGAGCCGCTGATCTTCGTCGAGGTCGCACTGACGAAAGAAATCCCCGGCGCGATTGGTCCGCTGCTCGATCTAGCTCGCACGCCGATTGCCGCAACTGAGGCGACGACGGCCGTGTTCTACTCGATCTCGAATACGCAAAAGGGCCTGGGCGGGGTGTCCTTCGGCAACTTCCTGATCAAGCAGGTGGTGGAGAACCTCAAGCGCGACCTGCCGAACCTCAAGACCTTCGTGACCCTCTCGCCGGTCCCGGGCTTTGCCCGCTGGCTCGACCGCGAGCGCAGGACGGAGGAGTTATCCTGCCTGGATGCCGAGGCCAAGGAAGTGTTGACAGTCCTTGATGAGCCAGGCCGGAGCCGCGACCCAGAGAAGCTGGAGGAGGTTCGCGATGTCCTGCTCTCAGCAGCAGCCTACTACTTCCTGAAGGCCAAGGATCCTAAAGGTCGGCCTGTTGATCCTGTGGCCCGCTTCCATCTCGGCAACGGAGCACGGCTCGAGCGCTTGAACTTCCTCGGCGATCTCTCCGCCAATGGCTTGAAGCAGTCCCACGGCTTGATGGTGAACTACCTCTACGCTCTCGATGAGATCGAGAAGAACCATGAGGCCTTTGCTGAGAAGGGTGTGGTGGCCGCCTCGCCTGGAGTCCGCAAAGCCATGCCGACCGATTTGCCCTCCCGCGATCAGGTAGCCACCCCATGACCACCATCGCCCACGACACTTCAACTCGGTCGATCCTCGACCCTCGTTTCGGAGCCCATGTCATGAACGCGAACCTGTTCGACCGGCTCGAACGCTCGATCGCCGATCTTTCCAAGACAGCCATCACCACACCGGCCAACGAGACGGTCAGCTATGCCGACCTGATCGCTCTCGCCGGGCGGCTGGCCAATGTGCTGGTCGCCCGCGGGGTTAAGCCTGGTGACCGGGTTGCCGTCCAGGTCGAGAAGTCGGTGCCGGCGCTGATCCTGTATCTGGCCACCGTCCGGGCTGGTGCCGTCTATCTGCCGCTCAACACCGCCTACACGCTGGCGGAGCTGGAGTACTTCATCAGTGATGCCGAGCCATCGCTCGTCGTCTGCGATCCTTCCAAACGTGACGGGATTGAGCAACTGGCTTTGAGAGTGGGAGCGGCCGTCGAAGCGCTCGACGCCAAAGGGCAGGGCTCGCTCATGGAGGCCGCAGCCCATGCTCCTGATGCGTTCGAGACGGTGCAGAGGGCAGGCGATGACCTGGCGGCGATCCTCTACACCTCGGGCACGACCGGACGCTCAAAGGGCGCCATGCTCACCCATGACAACCTTGTCTCCAATGCCCTGACCTTGAAGGAGGTCTGGCGCTTCACGGCGGACGATGTGCTGATCCACGCCCTACCGATCTATCACACCCACGGGCTGTTCGTAGCCAGCAATGTGACATTGTTCTCCGGCGCATCGATGATCTTCCTGCCAAAGTTCGATGCCGACGAGATCCTGGGGCTGATGTCGCGCGCCACGGCTCTGATGGGCGTGCCCACCTTTTATGTCCGCCTGCTGCAGCATTCAGGCCTCACCATGGAGGTGACCTCCGGCATGCGCTTGTTCGTGTCGGGCTCGGCGCCGCTGCTGGCCGAGACCCACCGCGAGTGGAGCGCGCGCACCGGCCATGCCATCCTTGAGCGTTACGGCATGACCGAGACGAACATGAACACTTCCAACCCCTACGATGGCGACAGGGTACCAGGCGCTGTTGGTCTCCCGTTGCCGGGCGTCTCGGCCCGCATCACCAACCCGGACACTGGTGAAGAACTGGCGACGAACGAGATCGGCATGATCGAGGTGAAGGGCCCGAATGTGTTCAAAGGCTACTGGCGCATGCCGGAAAAGACGGCGTCCGAGTTCCGCCCGGATGGCTTCTTCATCACGGGCGACCTCGGCAAAATCGACGAGCGGGGCTACGTGCACATTCTCGGCCGTGGCAAGGATCTCGTGATCACCGGTGGCTTCAACGTCTACCCCAAAGAGATCGAGGACGAGATCGACGCCGTTCCCGGGGTGTTCGAGAGTGCCGTGATCGGCGTGCCGCACAAGGACTTTGGCGAGGGGGTGACCGCGGTGGTTGTCCGCTCCAAGGAGGCAGAGGTTGACGAGAAGACCATCCTAGCGACGCTTGAGGGCCGCCTGGCGAAGTTCAAGCTGCCGAAACGGGTGGTGTTCGTCGATGAGCTGCCGCGCAACACCATGGGCAAGGTGCAGAAGAACGTCCTGCGGCAGCAGTTCGCCGATCTCTATACGGCCAAGGCTTCATAAGCCATTCTCGAGAGTCACGCACGATGCATATGGGGGTCGTAGCCTCAGGTATACGGCCTTCCTCGACTGTGAGATCCAGTGGACAGCGCTGGAGCGACAGGAAACACCAGAAGCCTATGCGCCTATGTACAGGCTGCATGACGAACATGCAGCTTTGCCTGTTTTTAACCGCCAGGTGAACAGCCACATGTGTTGAAGGAAACGCTCAAGGATCCTTGGAATTCCACTAAGGAGTCTGTTCCTTGACGATCATCGCTCTACTTCGCCATTCGCTGGCCAATCTCCGCCGTAAGTCAGTTCAACTCCAACAACAGAAGGCTCTTCGCTCCAGCGAGAGAAGCTACGGCTTTTGGACAACCTTGATTGCAGCGCGGCTGCAGGAGGCGGAGCTCATCACTAGCAGGTATATTGCGCGCCCAGATAATGCGGCCGCTGGGGAGCCTATCCGCCAATTCAAAGGCTGGGCGCACCATCGCTGACGGGAACTAAGCTCTGCTCAGAGATCGCTAAAAATCTAAGATGTTTGGCTGCGTTGCTGAAAGGGCGCAACCGCCCCGGATAGCTTGCAGCGGACGTTTGAGAGCTTCTAAAGCTCGCGTGAGCAGTTGCGCTTCCACGGACCCCCTCCAACCGGCCCAGAGCCGGACTGCCAAAGGCAGTTCAACTCTTCCAGACGGCCTCTCAAACGAAGGGCGGCTTCTGTGAAGGGTTACGGATGCCGGCCCGTCGCAGACGCAACCACATGCACTGGGACCGGCGTCCGAAAGCCTCCAGGGAAGATGCTATGGGACCGGCGGCGAGGATATCATATCCATCAGCGCTGCCATGAACCGATAGAGTGCCTCCCATGCCGAAGCTGAATGACCTAAGCCGGTCCCTCATGCCCCTTGAACTGGACAGCACGCTGATCGGCACCGTTGCATTATCCTTGGCAGTGTAGGGAGAGGCGCCGTCTTGTTGTCAATTTTCAAGCGCCGCCGCTTTCCGTTCAAGATCATCCTGCTGTGCGTGCGCTGGTACTGCAAGTACGGGATCAGCTATCGCGATCTGGCCGAGATGATGCAGGAACGTGGGGTCGCCGTTGCCCATCCACCATCTTCCATTGGGTTCAGCGCTATGCTCCAGAGATCGAGAAGCGGGTCCGACCCTACCAAGGACCTCGCTCAGGATCCTGGAGAGTGGATGAAACATTCGGCCGCGTCGGGGTAGGTGGAAATACCTATTCCGCGGTCGACAAGCATGGGCAGTTGGTTGCCTCCATGCTGTCCGATAGCCGAAATACCAACGCCGCTTACAGCTTCTTGCATAAGGCAATAAAGGTGATTAGCCACTCCCCGCCCTCCTCCATCAGGACGGACAAACTGGCGGCATATGCTAAGGCCATCCTGCGCCTGCAGAATCAAGGTTTGCTGTCGAACACCGCACGTCGAAGTATCTGAATAACATCCTTGAGGCGGATCATGGCGCGCTCAAACGCGTGATCCGTCCGACGCGGGGCTTCCAGACGATGAAAACCGCCGCCGCGACCCTGACGGGTTTTGAAATAATGCCCATGATCCGCCGCGGTCACTGCATCCAGGGGAACCGTCGAGCGACAGGCGAGGTCCGTCTCGTCAATCAGCTTTTCGGTCTTGCAGCCTGAATGACCCGCTCGACGGTGTTCGTTATGCCCTTTCTCAAGTTGCTGCAATAGTGCCACACGACAACACCGTTGGAACTGTGGCGCGCTGACCTGGCGATCGCCGATCCAACAAAGTCGCCGGCGGAAAGCATTGGTGGTATCCTGTGCATGGCATCATGGTGACCTCATGCAGGCGAAGGAAGCAGACTGGTAATCCAAGTGGCCATGGCTTGGGATGTCGCTCGATCATCCGGGGAGCGCCGCATGTCCTCGTCTCACTATATCCACGGAACCAGCCCCGAAGAACAGCAGCGGCTAACCGCAATGAACCGCCTCCTCAACGAGCGGTTTCTCGCACAAGCCGCACTCAAGCCTGGAGAGCGCATCGTTGATTTCGGCGCTGGACTAGGGCAATTCTCACGCGCAATGGCGCGAATAGCAGGTGTTCCTGTCGTGGGGATCGAACGCAGCAATGAGCAGATCCTCGAAGCGATGAGACAGGCCGATGCTGATGGTGAAACTCATCTCGTCGATATGCGGCAGGGGAGCGCAGAGGTCGCTCCCCTGACCAATCGTGAGTGGGGGCACTTCGACTTGGCACATGCCCGCTTTCTACTGGAGCACGTTCGAAATCCCTTGTTCATCGTGCGAACCATGGCGCGTGCCGTGCGCCCGGGCGGGCGGATCATTCTGTCGGATGACGACTACGACGTGATGCGGCTCTGGCCGGAGCCGCCGGGGCTGGCTCCGGTCTGGCAGGCTTACCAGCGAACGTACGACCGCCATGGCAACGACCCCATTGTTGGCCGCCGCCTGGTGCAGCTTCTGCAACAGGCTGGCGTGCAGCCCCGTCGCAACACCTGGATATTCTTTGGGGGGTGCTCCGGGCACCCGGACTTTGAGGGCTATGTCAGCAACTTAGCCAAAATTCTCGAGGGGGCCATCGACGCAATTGCCGAAACCGGGACTCCACGCGAAACCGTCCAGGCGGTCTTGGATGCACTTGCCACATGGCAAAGGCGACCAGACGCTGCGCTTTGGCATGGCATCGCCTGGGCGGAAGGGGTCAAGGTCTGCTGATCTTGCGCTGGCTCCATCTCAGGGCATCAGGCTGGGACGAGGCTCGGAATTCATGAAGACTTCTGGATGACAAACATCGCAGATATTCTGGTTCGCGGAATAGAACGAATACCCTCCGGACACCTGGTGCCGGCATCAGGCTCGTTAGCGTGAGCCTGCACGCGCTCATTGGGACAGCTTATCGCTTCCACTTGCCTTCGTAGCGGAACTCAGGGGCGGATTTGAGCTGCTCGCGATTGGCGTTCATTGTCGCCTGCCACCGGTTTTCGCCCTCTACATACCGGACCGAGATCGAGGATGGGTCCACAGCCACATAACGCTGGCCGCTCCCCAGGACCTCACCGACCGACAACACGACGCCCGTGATCTCGCCACCCTCAAAGACGATGTCTTCAATCCTGCCCATACCCTCGCCACTGGCCGTTTGAACGTTCAGGCCGATGAGCCGCGAGCTCAGGATCGCCTGACTGCCGACGGTGATGAACTGGGGCGCACGGGATGCTGGCGGAGTGCTCTGGGCGTGAGCCAAGCCTGGCAGACAGAGTGTGGCGACAAGGAGAGTTGCAGAGGCGCGCATGGTGGCATTCCCCGAGCCGGAGCTCAGTATCAATCCTCGGCCAGAATCGTGGCCAATTGACGAGGACACCCCAGAGTTGCCTCACATTGTCCTCTCCGAGACCTGGGAGTCGAGGTCGCCGACCCTACATCCAGGCTTGGAGCCGCCGGATGCGCTCCTTGCGGAGCGTTCCCATGCGGGTTCTACAAACCATGGCCCTGATCGCCATCGTCGTGTTGTCTTCGGCGGCCAATGCCCAGGACAAAGCGGCGCCTGAAGCACAGAGCCGGAAGGCTCCCCCATCCCGGCAGTCCACCGCCGAGGAATCGGCGGCGCTGGCGCGAACAGCCCGCAACAAGGCCGAGGCGCTGGAACGCGTCAGGGATCGCCGAATGAGGGCGATCTCGAAGGGCATCTGCACGGGCTGTTGAGATCTGCGCCACAGGATCGCCTTGGCATATGGATAAGCTGAACCGCCAGGATTGGCAGGCTGCCTTGACGAAAATTGTCCCGTCCAGATGACCCATGGGAGTGCTCTCTGCGAGCCTCTTAAGAGATCCAGGAGACCTGCGGCATGAGTTCCGTTCCCGCCGAGAGTGTTGCGCTCCATCTTGTCCGCCACCTCGTTCGTGGACTGGGAAAGACCGAAGGACAGGCGATCTCCATTCAAAGCCTCAGACACTGGCGGATGGTGAGCTTGGGGCAGCGTGGTGATGATCTCGAGCTCGGTCTCGACTATGCGGTCAACCATCACTGGCTCGAGCGTAAGTCCGATAATGTCATTGTGCTCACGAGCCAACGTTCTGAGAAGGGCGCCATGACCCGTTGAACGGCCTGTGACGGGATTATCAGCCCAGAAGGTCCGATTTGGGATGTCCCCTCGTGGATGATTTCAGCACCAGAGGATCTGCGGGCTTTCCCGCCGAACAGCGCTCCTGCTGATCGCGTGGATGCCGGTACAAGGCTGTCGAAAGCCGGAAAGATCACCTTCCCAGCGCTTGATCCAAAGGCTCATCCGCGAGATCCACTGTTGATGGCGCTTCCAACCCCGCAGGGATACGCACCGACCATTCAGTCTCAGCCAGTGGGGCGGCCGTTTCGGAGAAACGCGGGCAGCCGATCCAGGCTGCCCTCAGCCCCCGGAGGGGCAGAGTCCAGGATCTCGTCCAGCACATCCGCCATGTCTTCGATCTGGGTGGAGCTCGCCGCCAGCGTGAGCCTGAAGCCGTCTTCCAGCTCGATGACGAGTTGAGGATTACCACCATCAGACGATGGCGAGACCAGGAAGCGTGCCAGTTTCTTGATGTCAGACATGGTGTTGCGTCAGGTTCAGATTGGCCGGGTGCAGGCAGAGCAGAGCCTCACGGCATTGTTGGAGTGATTGCCGGGCCGCAGGCCGGGGCTGTGGTGTCCGGCAGAGCTCGTGCTCGCCGACGATGCGGATCGCGTGCCGGTGGAGGGAGGCGATCCGATACTGCGGCTCGGCTGCCTCCGACTGGATGCAGGTGATGACCGTGTAAGGGGTCTGCCAGGTGAAGGACGGGTGCCGCCGCTCGGCGCACAGGACGCTCTCTCCGACCGCGAACCGGTGGGTCTGCATGGTGCAGTCCTTCCTTGTTGGGCGCGTGCAGGCCGCAAAGTATGGGCAAGGGAACCCCTCTGCGGTCGGTGAACGGCTCGGAGCCCCCCAGCCTCACACCCGACCAGGCAAGTGTCAAAGGCAGGCTGAGCCTTGGAGGTAAGGGGAAACACGGAAATAGGTTTCAAGCGGATCTCTCCTTCCGACCCGCGGTCTCTGCCCATGTGACACGCGCCGGCTAAAGCCTTCTCCGGCCGTGAGTTGTGGCCGCAGCGCCCAGGCTCCCGGTCGCCCATGCAGGGCATTGCTTGACAGCCTGCGCCTCGGCGCAAGACAAATATCATTATTCTGCGTCGAGCGGAGCAGTTACCATGGATGTGGTAGTGACACCTGCCGCACTCAAATCAGCAGGGACTTGGACGTTGAGCGATCGGCTGGGGCGGCCTCTCGGGACAATCACCGCAGTCTCGCCATCGCTGTTCGTCATCAATGCAACCCGCGACTCCAGGCTGGCTGGAATGGGGACGGCCAACTTCCCGTCTCTTGATGACGCAATGACAGCCATCGCGCGCCACATGAAGGGTGAGTGTCAGCTATCCAGCGGTGACGAATAGCGCAATGCTGGGGCTTGGGCGGTGAGGAAGTGCTATCATGCTGGCTGCGCGTCAGAGGCGTTGTTTGGAGGAGCTGAGGTGATGCTGCATCATCTGCGAGCAAGCGCTCCCGCTTTTGGGCTTATCGCTGGAGTGTCCGCTTCGTCTGGCTTGGCGGCCGAGATGATCGAGGCCATCGGTGCACAGAGATGCGGAGGGCTGCGGAAGCCCTATGCGATTGAGTTCTTGGCCCCGGAAGATGCCGATGTCCAGGCGAGCGCGAAGAGGATGGTCGACGGGCGCGAAGACATCGACAGCGCTCCGCCCGCACTCTTGCTCGATGGCAAGCTATGTACGGACGGGCGCTGCGCCTTTCGAGCCGCAAAGGGGCAACTCTACAAGCTTGCTAGCAAGAGCCCGGGCCCGCAACTGGGCCGGCTTTGCATCTCCGTCACACGACCATGAGGTGATCATACGGTGCTTGTGTGAGAATCACGGTGCGATCTCAGTCACCGCATCCTTCCACACCTCTTACGACATGCGTATCATTTCAGGTGCTGGGCGAGGTACTTGTTCATCTCGAACATGCTGACCTTGTTCTTGCCTCCGAACACCGCCTGAAGCTTCTCGTCCGCCATGATCTCGCGCTTGTTTTCGGGGTTCTGCAAATTGTTGGACTTGATGTAAACCCACACTTTGCGCACCACTTCCGTACGGGGCAGTGGCGAGGACCCGACCACCGCCGCGAGTTCATTCGTCCAAAGGTCTTGATGAAGTCTGCCGCGAGAGTTCGCTTGATGGATCAACGTTGACGCTGCGCTGCTGCATCATCCCAGCCCGACCGCTGATCCCATACTTGCGGTACCGGCCGCACGCACAGCAGGATGATCTCAACCGGAAACTGGCGGCGCTTGAATAGCGTTACTAGAGTGCCTCCTGATCTGGCTGCTCGGGACTACACTGCCGAGGTTGACGCAACAGTGCCGAATGGAGTCTTCCATGGCCGCGGGTGATCCTGAGACGTTCGATTTTGTCATCATTGGAGCCGGATCGGCCGGCTCTGTGTTGGCCAACCGCCTCTCGGCAGACGGACACAACACCGTTCTGGTGCTGGAGTTCGGCGGATCCGACCGCTCGATGCTGATCCAGATGCCGGCAGCTCTCTCGATCCCCATGAACATGGCCAAATACAACTGGCAGTACGAGACCGAACCCGAGCCGCATCTCAGTGGCAGGCGCCTCCACTGCCCGCGTGGCAAGGTGATCGGGGGCTCCTCCTCGATCAATGGACTTGTCTACGTCCGGGGCAACCCGCTTGATTTCGAGCGCTTGGAGGAGGAGGGCGCGGAAGGCTGGGGCTATCGGCACGTTCTTCCCTATTTCCAGCGTGCCGAGGCGCGACAGGAAGGTGGGGACGCCTGGCGCGGCAGTTCCGGTCCTCTTGCGACCTGCTATGGCCGGGTCGAAAACCCGCTCTACACGGCTTTTGTGGAAGCGGCGCAGCAGGCTGGCTATCCCGCCACGACTGACATCAACGGGGAGCAGCAGGAGGGCTTTGGCCGAATGGACATGACCGTCAGGAACGGCGTGCGCTGCTCGGCCGCGAATGCGTATCTCAAGCCGGCCATGCGGCGCCCGAATTTGACCGTACGGACCCATGCCCTTGTAACACGCATTCTGTTTGAGGGTACCCGAGCCGTGGGGGTTCGCTACCTTCAAGCAGACACGGAACACGAAGTGCGAGCCGGACGCGAAATCATCCTGTCAGGCGGTCCGATCAATTCTCCTCACCTGTTGAAGCTCTCCGGGATTGGCCCTGCCGAGGAGTTGACGGCGCACGGAATCGACGTGGTTCATCACCGGCCTGGTGTCGGCGAGAACCTCCAGGACCACCTGGAATTCTATTTCCAGATTGCCTGCACCCAACCGATCACCCTGTACTCGTGGCAGAGCTGGGCCGGCAAAGGCCGGATCGTGGCCCGCTGGCTGACGCGTCATGACGGGCTCGGGGCAACCAACCACTTCGAGACGTGCGGGTTCATCCGCTCACGGGCCGGCATCCGCTACCCTGATATCCAATATCACTTCCTGCCGCTCGCCGTAACTTATGACGGCAAAGGACTTGCATCCGAGCACGGCTTTCAGGCCCATGTGGGGCCAATGCGCTCCAAGAGTCGGGGCTTCGTGAGGCTTAACTCTTCCGACCCACGGGATTATCCCCGGATCCGGTTCAACTACATGAGCCATGAGGACGACTGGATCGAGATGCGGGCCTGTGTGAGACTGACCCGTGAGATCTTTGCCCAGGCGGCTTTCGACCCTTATCGCGGCCGGGAGATCCAACCAGGAGCCCAGGTCAGGACAGATACCGAGATCGATGCTTTCATTCGCGAGAAGGTGGAGAGTGCTTACCATCCCTCCTGCTCCTGCCCGATGGGCCGTTCATCGGATCCGATGGCAGTCGTCGACCCTGAGACGCGGGTGATTGGACTGGAAGGCCTGCGGGTCGTCGACAGCTCCATCATGCCATCCATCACCACCGGCAACCTGAATGCGCCCACCATCATGATTGGGGAGAAGGCTGCCGATCATATTCTCGGTCAGTCCCTCGCGGCAGCCTCGAACGCGCGCTACTACGTGGCGGAGAACTGGCTCACAGCGCAGCGCTGAGCGTCTGAGTTTCTGACTCGCAGCGGCATCGGGAGCGTCCTGCAGGCCGGTGAACTGCAAGTCAACCAAGCCAGCATACCTGTGCCATCCCACCCCAGACGAGACGACGCTGGTTCAGACCAAAAGACTCTACCAATCGAGTTTGGCTGCTTTTGTTACTGGCAAGGCTGATGAGCACCGATCCGGGGTTGGTTCTTTTCTGAATCCGGTTGGACGGCACATGCCCGGCGCTCAGCCCCATTAACCTTAAGCCCAAGAACCTGAAGCAACCTTGGTGATCCTGCTTCCGCCCACTGCGTCTCCCCCATAGCCTGCTGGTACCTGGCTGATCCACTGAAGAACCACTCCGATGAGGGAGCCTAGCCTGATGCCCGTCACCCGCTGCTTTCTGCTGGCTTCCTCTCTGGCGCGCCTGATCGAGAAGGAGAGGGGAGGCCATCACGTTACCGAGGGCTACTTCCCCGACCAGACCGGCCGGACCACCTTTGTGCGGGTGGTGGAGGGGATCGGCAGCCTTATCCTGGTCCGGCATAACTCCGGCGAGCAGGTGGAGGAACCAACAGAGCTGCCCCGCAACCAGACGGAGGCTCTGCTCGATCTGGCGCAAGGTGGCCTTGTATATCGGCACGTTCTCCTGAGCCTTGGCGCCAGCCGAGTGCAGGTCTGCCGCTTTGCTGCGCCAGGGTCATTGGATCTGGTCTCGGTCGAGTTCGACCGAAACGAGCATGCGCGCGACTTTCAGCCATTGGACTGGTTTGGTCCTGAGGTGACTGACGAGTCTGCTTATCGGAACCGATCTCTTGCTCTTGTCGGATGGCCTGAAACACCAGAAGTGAACCCCACGGACGCCGCTCTCAACAGCCTCTTGGATTCGCTGGAGAACAGGCCTGGAGCACGGCGTCGCGCGCAACAGCGCACTTGGATCAAAGAACGCGCAGCTTCCTAACCGCCAACGGTATCAGCGCTGGCTGAACCAATATGTTCATCCCCTCAGTGAGTCTGAGGTCTCTAGGCGTTCCCGCGGGAAGGATCGCAAGAGAGAGATCATCGGTGGGGATTGCGATCGCGCCGGAGGCGGCGCCGGACTCGAGTGCAAATGCATCAAGCCACAGCTGGCTCGGCCGTCCGTTGACGTGCATGGGATCGGAGTGAAGAGGCGCACGTTGCCACAACGAGGGCTGCAGACTTCGGGTCGAAACCAAAGCTCACCGAAATGCGGCGATAGAACTGGTGTCGAAGGCCGATCCCGAGCCGGATCAGCCGTGTGACCGAAGACATTCACGACAACTCGCTATAGGACGCCCCACAATTTCCATGCTCCCGGATCTGACTGCGTCTCATGTCCCTTGGGCGTGCTGCACCTTCTTGATGAGTTCCTCAAGCGCAGGACCAGGCCCCTCATCATGTTGTGTCAGATAGACAGCCGCTTTCCCCAAGCTTGTGAAGTCGGCCTGCTGAAAATCCTCTGGCGTGTAAGAGACTAAGATCTCAAGCGCCAGATCGTCCGCCAAGGCTCGGATCAGCTCGACTTCAGGGGTCATGCTGGATCTCACGTTCTGCTGCAGCAGCTTACCAGCATCGATCCATTCAGGCCAGTCCTCGTCAGCTCGTGCCGGCTGAGCAATCGCCCAAAACGGCTCTTGCCGGCTTGATCTAGCACCATGGGCCTCATCGCTCGACCGAACTGGCCCGGGCACCGAACCCATGGTGCGAACACCAGGTGCTCAGGAGCCGGATCAATCACCTCCTCAGTTATGACGTGAAAGTCGACCAGGGTGCCAGGCCCAAAGGTGAGTGTCAGCGGCACGTCGGCAGCATCACGACCGCGGGCGTGACTTGCCCGGGCTCGTACGTCATCTCGCAGCCGACACAGATCCGCATGGTTTTTCCTCAAGCACGGAGCAGGCCGAGATTTGGGCTCCTTCCGATCATGGTTGATCCTCGCCCGGACAGTGCCAGCAGACGCCCCGGGTGTGCTTCTCGATGGCCGCCAATGCAGCATCAAGCGATGCGAAGGGACCCTGCTCGATGCCAGCCATGGTCTCCCGCGCATGGCCATCTTGGTCCAAACAGTAAGCCGCCCCGTCAGGGGCGGCTTGAAGAGCCAGCACTGAGCTGACCCTATGACAGGATCCATCAAGCCTTCTGCAGGTTGGTTGCCGACTCTTTGCCGGACCGGCGGTCAGCCTCCACCTCATAGGAGATCTTCTGGCCTTCGACGAGGCCGCGCATGCCGGCCCGCTCAAGCGCTGAGACATGGACAAACACATCCTTGCCACCTGCATCAGGCTGAATGAAGCCATAGCCCTTCGTATGGTTATACCATTTCACAGTACCAGTCGCCATTGAATATTCCTCAAGTCCCATCAGGTGCGCTGTCGCAGGATTATCCTGCCGTGTTCGGCCACGAGGTCAAGCGTTTGGCTGACCGCTCGATCGTCACGCACATCAAGCCACTTTCATCCACTAGTACAGGGCCCTAGCTTCAGGTCGGGGTGGCTCTAGAGCCGATCGAACCAACTGAGAGGGACAAGCCGGATGACCATTCTCCGCCAGTTCATCATCGCTCCATCTCTGGCGCGCCTGATCCAGAAGGAGAGGGGAGGTGAGCGGGTGCTGGAGGGCTACTTTCCCGACCAGCCGCAGCGCCGCACGTATGTTCAGCTAGAGGAGAGCCGCAGCAGCCTGATCCTGGAGGCTAGTGAGGGCGCAGCGCCCGATGAGCAGGCAGACCTGCCTCTGGCTCATGCCCAAGCCCTGCTGGCCGTCAGCCATGGTCAAGTGGAGTACGTGCGGACCACGCTCTCGATCGGCCCGCAGGAGATCCAAGTCCTTCATTTTGTCAGGCCTGGTACTCTGGACCTGGTTGGCGTCGCCAGTGCACCCGAGAACGGGCAGGACTTGCCTCCTCTGCCGTGGTTCGGGCAAGAGGTCAGTGCTCAGCCCGCCTACCAGCGCCGACGCCTGGCTCTGGATGGCGCTCCGGACGCTCCAGAGGTGGATGTCACGAACGCGGCTCTCACCAGCCTGCTCGATCTCCTCGAGGACCGGTACACCACCTGGCCGGTTCAGGGGCAAGCCGAGGAGTCGGGCGCACCCGCGGCTGAGATGTCTCCAGCCTTGGATGCTCCTGTGCCCGCGCCGGAGACCGAGACGGATAAGGCGATTGATGACCTCGGCATTGAGGATGCGGTCATCCGCGAGCTGGCCCGCTCGCTGCAGCCCCGGCGGGGCTGATGGGTGATGACCCTTCCGATGGAAGGTTCAGCCTTGCTGTCACGGCCGCTCGATCACACCCTGGATCCTGGTTGGACAGCTCTTCAAAGCCTTGCTACAGGCGCGCCGTGCGCAGGCCGTGTCTGAGTCGCGGCCAGAGAGGGGAACGAGATGTCCGACTGTTTACACTGTGACATCAATCAACTCGTGCAGGAGCGCCTTGAGCACGGCGACACGGATCTCGTCGAAATGGCGTCCATGATCGTCGAGAGCCTCGCCGACCTGATCCTGCTCGCGCCCGAAAGCGACCGGTCCAACTTGATGGCGCATGCGCTCTCGGCCTTCGGGCAAATCGTGCTGGAAAAGAGTGGCGCGCTCGACGGCGGCTCCAACGCCACACATTGATCGTCAGCCTACCGTCTCCTCCCAGCTCAGCCCAGCCCAGCTCTTCGCAACAGGGAAAGTTGGCTGTGATTGGCACCTACGTTGGGCCCATCAGAACACCCCGATGCTCATCCCTGCCGCGAGGGCGGCCCCAAGCTCTTCGCAGCGTTTCAGATCGTCTGGGCCGATGACCTTCGGAGCAAGGATTGCTTCCGGTGTCTGCGCGTGGGTGCAGACGATCAGCGGATCCGCCATGGCTTTGAGCCGCCATCCGGTTGCGATGCGCTCCACCTGACGCGCCGCGTTGTGACCGTCGCTGCCGGCGCAGATCAGCGTCGCGTAGGGACGCCCGTTGATGCGGTCCAGAGCCGGATAGTAGGTGCGGTCAAAGAAGTCCTTCATCAGACCGGCCATGGCCGCGAGGTTCTCGGGCGTGCCAAAGAGATAGCCGTCCGCCTCGAGGAGATCGGCAGCTTGAGCATCTGGCGCCGGGAGCAGGCGGACGCGGATGGCCGGCTCTGCCGCCGCGCCACGGGCAGCCGCCTCAGCCATCTGACAGGTGCCTCCGGTCATCGAATGATACACGATCAGAAGTGTTTTCGTCGTGCCTGGGTGCAGCGGATCGTCCATCGACCGAGATCTTGGATCTGATGGAGGTTGGTAGCAAGAGGATCAACCCGAGCAGGGATCCGGGCCCGGCAAGGGCCGCAGACTTCTTGTCAGGATCCTTCCGAATAATGTTAGCGCTATTCAATCAACATGCGCCAGCTCTCGCCGCAAACGGTTGCCATCAGATCTTCCGGCTGATGAAGCGCGATCCAGTAAGCGCACAACGCCAAGGCATGTCAGCAGCGCGGGTGATCCCGACTCGCATCCCGGTGGTTACTTCAACCGGACGTTCGCAGTCGAAGAGCTGAAAAGGTGCTTGGTCCAGCGGCAGCTCATTATGGGCGATGGTCACGCCCAGAGCCTGGCACAAGCGACCAGGCCCTGAGCAGAGACGACGCAGGTCTTCAACACCGCGTCGCACCTTCATGATCTCGATGCCTGGGGTTGGCTCAAGAGCTCTGACCAGAACCGCGCTGCCCGGCAGACAGACGAAGTTCGGGCACCAGTGCATGCCATACGACCGGTACACGTAGGCACGCCCAGCCGGACCGAACATGGCTCTGTTCCGGGGTGTCGGGCCCGAAAAGCTGTGCGACGCAGGATCGTCACTAGAGTAGGCCTCAGTTTCGACAATCCAGCCTCCGATCCCATCGACAAGGAGGAGGGCTCCCGTCAGATCGCGGGCGACTGCAACCGCATCGCGCGCGAAGTAGGACTGGGGCAGCGTTGTTGCCATTCGCTCGTGCGCTTCGGCAGTCTATTCGGTTCTCCTCAGAGCCTCCTAGGCGGCGGCCGGATTGATGGCATCCTCGGCCAACTCAGACAGGATCTGATCGGTGTTCTCTTCCTCGATCAAAGTCTCTTGGATGAGCCCTTCGGCCTCTGTGAGGCCCAGTTGCTTGGCCCATGCCAGCAGGGTGCCGTAGCGGGTGATCTCGTAATGCTCCACCGCTTGAGCGGCGGCGATCAACCCGGCGTCGAGAGCCTCGCCGCCGCCGAACTCCTGCACGATCTCCTGCCCTTCCTCGATGATGCCCTGAATGGCCCTGCACTCGACACCCGCAGGCTTCTCTCCGAGCAGTTGAAATACCTGCTCCAGACGCTTTACCTGCCCCTCGGTTTCTTTCAGGTGCACGGCAAATGCTCCCTTGAGCTCCTCAGCCTGTGCGGCGTCCGCCATTTGCGGCAGAGCTTTGAGAATAGCGTTCTCGGCGAAGTAGGTGTCCTTGAGCTGGTGCAAAAAGAGGGCTTTTAGATCCTTATCGGCCATTCTCGGTCTCCTGGTCAGGTGGTGCAGCGATACGGACAATCCGTCAGGCCCCTGGGTGTTCCGCGCAGCTCGCGAGCCTCGGGCGGGCAACGCTCATGAGACTCTAGCGTTAGAACGTGCAGCCCATGTGCAGGAGGATCATAATGCCCATCGATTACCGCTCCGAGTTAAAGCGGCCTGTAACTTTGGCGTTAGCTGGAGCTGCCATGCTGGGCTGGCTTGTGGCCTTTGGCGTTGGGCTCTCTTCCTCCGACCAGCGGCAGAAAGCCCAAACGGAAATAACCCGCCTGCAGCAGGCTGAAGCCACCCTGCGACGGCAGCTCGACGAGCAGCAGCGCACCGGAGGAACTCTGGCAGACTTGCAGGCCAGGGTCGCTGGTGCGGAGCAGCAGCTAGCCCAAGTCGCGCAGGCTCGAGAGCAGGCCCAGGCGCAAGTTGCAACCCTGCAGCAAACGGCCCAGACGTCGCAGCAGCAACTCACGCAGACAGCCCAATCCCGTGACCAGCTTCAGGCTCAGCTCGGGACCGTGCAGCAGTCGCTCCAGACAACCCAGCAGCAGCTGGCCCAAGTGACGCAGGCGCGCGAGCAGGCCCAAGCACAGCTCACTGCCACTCTGCAGGACCTGCAGACGCAACAACAGCAACTGACGCAACTCACCCAGGCCCGAACCGAGGTTCAGACCCAGACCGCCACGGCTCAGCAAACGCTGCAAGCCAACGAGCAAAGAGCCGCTGAGCTGGACCGCAGTGTCACGGCACTGTCGCAGCGCCTGCCGGAGATCCAGAACCAGCTCCAGCAGGCGGAGCAACGACTGGCTTCTGTGAAAGAGGAGATTGCCACAGGTGAACAGACGCTCGCGACACGTACGCAGGAAATGTCCGATGTGAGCCGCCGGTTGGAGGAGGCCCGACGGGAGGAAGCAGCAGTTCGCGAGATGATTACTCAAGCTACACAGGAGCTGCTGTCAAGCAGATCAGAACTCGCTGATGTCGAGCAACGCCTCCAGCCGGCGCGCGAGGCACAAGCGTCCACTCAGGCAGAGCTGACCAACCTCCGCTCGGAGCGGGAGCGCCTGACACGGGAACAGACTGAAATCCAGAACCAGGTAACTCAGCAGCGGGCTGATCTTCAGGCCCAATTGGCGAGAGCAACGGATGACTTGGCCGCCCGCAACCGGGAGGTTGCAGAGCTGGAGGGGCGGCTTCAGGCCACTCGTCAGGACCTCGCTGATGCTCAGAGCCAGCTGGCCGGGGTAAGGCAGCAGCTTGGCACGCCACTGGGTGCTCAGGAGCCCTCTGGAGCAGGTACTCCAGCCGATGCGGTTCCTATGTCGCCTGAAACACCCCAATGATCAGCGCGTGTGCCCGGCTCCTCAGGCGTCAGGGCCCCTCAGAAAACGGGTGAGGTGCTCGCTATGTCAGCCCAGGTCAAAAAGAACCCGGCGCGGAGCCGGGTTCGTGTCGATAGGACCGTCAGGAGCATCAAAAGGGCTGCTGAGTAACGCCTGATGCCACGGGTCCGTTCCTGCTGGATACCTGATTACACGCCCCTGCGGCTGCGGGAGAAGTACCAGATCGCGGCCGCGACAATGATCACCAGCAGGATGATCCACCAGTAGTCTGCGATCCCTCCGCCCGTGGCAGCGGGGGGAGCGCCGGGGGCAGGGGCAGGGGCAGGAGCAGGGGCCTGCGCCCAGGCTGATGAAACAGCCAGGAAGAGAAAGCCCAGCAAGGCCGTGAGTTTGCTCATGAGACGTCTCCGTGTGAGGAGGCCCAGCACAGCTACGCCACGCTATTGCCAAGCTGGCCTTCTTGGGCAACGCAGTGTGCGACCGCATGTTCCTGGGCAAGCCGATCTGCGGCGCATAAGCTTTGATCATCATGACGAGACCGGAGCCGCCGCGATGATGAAGAGGGAGACGATCGCCATCGCAGATTTCTATGTGCCGGTGCAGCGGCGTCAAATACTTGATCCGCAGGAAACCTTCCGAAGCAATTCGCGCGGCTCGCCGCATGATAGCCTACCGTTCGCTCTGGCATCTTCTCTGTGTCTGTGGCCCGGAAATCGCGACAGGACCAGAATCCCTGGTCCTCCCTAGTTGAGGTATAGCGGATGAGTGGCTGAACGTAACGGTGAGCTGACCCTCGTCCTTAGATGCGGGCCAGCAACTCTGCCTTCTTGGCGGCAAACTCCTCATCAGTCAGCACCCCGTTCTTGTGTAACTCAGCAAGGCGCTCGAGCGTGGTGAAGATGTCCTCTGAGGATGAGGAGGCCTGGGACGGTGTCGGCGGCGCGGCGCCGGCCGTCATCGAAGCCGCAGGCTTTGGCCCTAGCCCGTTTCGGGTTGGATCAGGGGTGGATGAGCGGCAGCCCGTCTCCACCACCGGCAGATCGTGAAGCCGAACGAGACCGTGTTGACTTACGAACCTCAGAGATTGATCAGCCCCCTGTTGCTGAGACACTCCAGAGATCAGGTGATCCCGCGTGTCGTAGAGGGTGATCTGCCCGCTCCGCTCGATCGCAAGCCTGTGCGCTGCCGGGAAGATCGCGTAGCGCAGGTCATCCTGAGATCCGGCAGACGATGGTTGGCCCAGCTCCGGTGGCCACCACATCCTCGACGGGGAGGCTGCTCCTGCCCCGAACAGGCCTACACCCAGCGCGCTCGACTGCGGGTCTGCCTGCGAGCTGGGTGCTTCCATAATGGATGGCTGCTGGCGCAGGAGTGCGGCCAGTTCGGTGCAGAGGGCATCCACGCGGGCCTTCAAGCCGTGATCGAACAGGGCGCCCACCATGGTCATGCCACCCTGTGTCCACTGACCCATCCCGCCGAGCTCAGGATGGTTGAACTGCGCCATGGTGCCATGACCCACCTCCAGCGCACGAAGTAAGGTTAGAACAGCATCGGCGCTGACCTTATGCCGCTGGGCAGCGTCCGCGACGATCTGCTGACCTTCAGGGGTGAGTTCATGCATCACAGGACGTGCCCGAGGTTGGGTGGTGACAAGGATGAGCAAGCGGCTCCCAGTGACCATACCTGCACCTGAAGGGGCTCACCAGCCTACATTGGAGGGTAGCTTAGGCGTGTATCGGCGAGCGTGGGATCCTCCTGAGCGGCGGATCCTGGCAGAGCGCGAGTTGCACTATCCCTGATCTCGCCCGTTCCCGCGAACTCGTGAGTTTCCAAACTCAGCGGTCGGCGCCTAAATGAGGTGTTCGATCCGGTCGCGAGGACATGATGCACCTCAGAAAGCCGTTCCGGTCCTTAGCTTTCGCCAGCCTTGCCACCGCTGGTTTGGTCCCACCGTGCCTTGGCCAAATTGTTCACGCCGCACCCGGAGCCCGCATCGAGGTATTCGCCCGTGTGCCGGCTGCCCGCGCCATGGCTGTTTGCGGCGAGGCGCTCTACGTCGGCACCAAAGGTAACGCGGTCTATGGCGTCCCTCTGGCCGGTGGACCTGCCGTGCGGGCCGCCTCCGGGCTCGTCGCCCCCAACGGCGTCACTTGTCTCGGAGATCGGCTCTACGTTGCATCGCGCGACCGCATCTCGGCTTTTACGCCCGTGCCTGGCGGCACACTGGCCAACCGAGCCGACCTGCCGATCAGGCTGCCGAACCAAGCCCACCACGGCCTGCGCTACATTCAAGCCGGGCCGGACGGTCGGCTGTACATTTCGATCGGTTCGCCTTGCAACATTTGCCAGCCCGAGGGCTTGCAGGGGACCATCATCAGCCTCAGCCCCAGCGGCGGGGACCTGCGGCGTGTCGCTTGGGGCATCCGCAACTCCGTCGGCTTCGATTGGAACGGCGGCACCCTGTATTTCACCGACAATGGCGCCGATGGAATGGGCGACAACACACCGCCTGACGAGCTCAACGAACTGCAGCCCGGCGCCTTCTATGGCTTTCCGTATTTCGGTGGCTTGACGCGATTGCGCGGATTCGAGGCGGCAGCTCCGCCAGTACCACAAATCCCACCCACGTATGAGTTCCAGGCTCACGTGGCCACGCTCGGGATTCACTTCTATCGCGGTGCCATGTTTCCGGAGTTGCGTGGCGAAGCGCTGGTTGCCGAACATGGGAGCTGGAATCGCAGCACACCGGTCGGGTACCAGGTCGTGCGGCTGCGTTTGGGCAGCAGCCGCTCCGGCAGTGGACAAAGCTTCCTGAGCGGCGTTGGGCGTCCGGTTGACATCGAAGAACTGCCGGATGGATCGCTTGTCGTGTCTGATGACGCCGGAGGTCGGATCTGGCGCGTCAGACGCTGAGCGAACTACCAGCAGGCGTAATGCGGCGGGTGCACCGATAGTGAATGGAGAAGCTCCCGCAGTCCCAGACTTCTTGTCAAAATTCTCCTTATGCGAAATGTTATACTAGATTGTTAGATTCTATCCTGATGTGCGAATCCCTTTACAAACAACGGATTTGCACTCGGATACCGAATGACCCTGCCCTACATCCACCTGAGCCTGGCTGAACGGCGCGAGATCGCTCGCATGCAGCGGCATCGGTCGACCATCTAGCGCGAGATCAAGCGGAACTGGGTTCACGATGCAGATTCCGATTTCATTCGGCCAGGGATTCCGAGATGAAGCCGGCCACGGTTCCGATCAATCTCCGGCCAGCGTTCCGAGATCAATCCGGCCACCATTCCGATTATTGTCCGGCCAGGGGCTGAGACAGCGTCGAAGGGGTATTCCCAGGGTCCGCCGATCAGGCATGAAGGCTCCATTGTTGCAAACAAGGAGCGGCCATGCCGGCAAAGAGAAGGCTGACCATGAGAGCCATACGCCACATCCTGCGCCTGCACGCCAGCGGCGCGAGCGACCGGTCCATCGGACGATCCGTTGGAGCTGCCCGCTCCACTGTCCAGGACACCCTCAAACGGGCCAAGGCTGCCGGGCTGACCTGGCCCTTGCCCGCCGATCTCACCGACACCCTCCTCGAGCAGCGCCTGTTCGCCAAGACTGGCGTCAAGACCGGCCTGCGCCGGCGCCCCGAGCCGGATTGGGCTGCTCTCGCCAAGGAGATGAAGCGCCCGGGCGTCACCATGACCATCCTGCATGAGGAGTACAGGGCAGCCTACCCTGAGGGCTACGGCTACTCGCGCTTTTGCGATCTGCTGCGCGAGTTCGAGCGCCGCCTGTCGCCGACCATGCGCCAGAACCACGTGGCCGGCGACAAGGTGTTCGTCGACTACTCAGGCAAGAAGCTGCCCATCGTCGATCCCGCCACCGGCGAGGTGCGCCAGGCCGAGATCTTCGTGGCGGTGCTCGGCGCCTCCAACCTCACCTACGCCGAGGCGACCTGGACCCAGACCCTGCCGGACTGGGTCGAGGCGCATGTGCGGATGTTCCGCTTCTTGGGCGGCGTGCCCAAGCTCATCGTGCCGGACAACCTCAAGAGCGGCGTGCATAAGGCGTCCTTCTACGATCCCGAGCTCAACCGCAGCTACGGCAAGCTCGCGGCCCATTACGATGTTGGCGTCCTGCCCACCCGCAGCCGCAAGCCCCGGGACAAGAGCAAGGTGGAGGTGGGCGTGCGCTTTGCCCAGTTCTACATCCTCGGGCGTCTGCGCAACCACACCTTCTTCTCGCTCGCCGAGGCCAATGCCGCCATCGCGGGCGTGGTCGAGCGCATGAACGCCGCACCCCTGCGTCGCCTCGGCATCAGCCGGCGCGAACTCTTCGAGACGGTGGAGAGACCCACCCTCGCGGCCTTGCCGGCAGATGACTATGAGTTCGCGCAATGGCAGTTCGCCCGCGTCGGGCTGGACTATCATATCGAGGTGGAAGGCTTCTTCTACTCCGTGCCCTTCGGCCTCATCGGCGAGCAGGTCGATGTGCGCCTGACGCAGCGCACCCTCGAGGCCTTCCACAAGGGCGAGCGGGTGGCCGCCCACAGCCGTCGCTATGGCGGACAGGCGCATGGCACCAAGCCCGAGCACATGCCGGCCTCGCATCGGCATTACGCCTCCTGGTCGCCGGAGCGCTTCCGCTCCTGGGCCGCTGCGTTCGGTCCCAACACTGAGATGCTGATCGGCGCCATCCTGGCCTCCCGCCGCCATCCCGAGCAGGGCTATCGCACCTGTATTGGCGTGCTGCGCCACATGCGCGGTCTTTCCAAGGAGCGGGTCGAGGCGGCTTCCGCCAAAGCCCTGGCGATCAGAGCCTTCTCCTCCAAGGGCATCGTCGTGCTGCTTGATGCCCGCCCGAGCCCTGAGCCTGCTTCCCCCGAGCGTCCTGCCATCACCCACCGCAACATCCGCGGACCGGGCTACTTCCATTGAAGGAGACCACGAGCATGTTGACCCACCCCACTCTCGAGTTGCTGCACGATCTCGGCCTGCATGGCATGGCCCGGGGCTTCAAGGCGCTCAGCGACAATCCTGAGGCACCGGCGCTGGGCCATGCCGAATGGCTTGGTCTGATCCTGGATCATGAGGTAACGCTGCGGCAGCAGAAGCGCTTCGAGACCCGCGCCAGAACTGCCCGGCTGCGCCATCCCGCCAGCGTGGAGGATGTCGACTTCCGGGCCCCGCGCTCGCTCGACCGGGCCTTGTTCCTCAAGCTGGCATCGTGCGACTGGATCCGCGAGCGGCGCAATCTGCTGATCACCGGCCCGTGCGGGGTAGGCAAGAGCTGGCTCGCCTGCGCGCTCGGGCACCGGGCCTGCCGGGAGGATCTGTCGGTGCTCTACCATCGGGTGCCGCGGCTGTTTGCGGCTCTCGCCCTGGCGCGCACGCAAGGCCGCTATGCCCGTCTGCTGCGGACGCTGGCGCGGGCGAAGTTGCTGGTTCTGGACGATTGGGGCCCGGAGCCGCTCACCCCTGAACAGCAGCGGGACTTGATGGAGATCGTGGAGGACCGGTACGATTCCGGCTCGCTGCTGATCACCAGCCAGGTGCCGGTGGAGAAGTGGTACGAGATGATCGGCATTCCGACGCTGGCGGATGCTATTCTCGACCGGGTTGTCCACAACGCCTATCGCCTGAGTTTGACGGGCGAGAGCCTGCGCAAGACCCGCGCGCTCGATGGGGCGGCTTGACCTTCGCAGGAGTGTCACTCACGCTGCAACACAAGGACCCAGGGACTGTCCTCAGGTGGCCGACTTCAGATCGGAATCATGGCCGGCTTGAAATCGGAATGCATGGCCGACATCGCGTCGGAACAACTGGCCGACTTCGTTGGAATCCGCATTCACGATGAAGAGGCGTTGTATCGCGGCTATTTCCATATGGCCGCCAACATGCAAGCCCAGGCTCGGCGTCTGGGCAAACTCTCCGCAACCCGGGGCTTGCAGCCTACGTTAGGGATCGCCTTAAGCTGGATGGTCGCCCGAGCAGATTGCCGGCCGGCTGCGGGTATCAGGCGCACGAGAGCGCGGCTCGCATGAAACAATTACCGGTTTGTCTATGGCCCCCAAGGGCAGCATCTTGGCCTGTACCAGGATCTGCCCCTGCGTGGCACCGGCGTCGAGCGCGCTATCAGCGCAAGCCTCGCGGTCTCGTCATTCCGGCCGGCATCACCATCGAGCAACGCCCGGCAGAGATCGCCAAACGCACGAGCTTTGGTCACTGGGAAGGTGACCGGACGATGTTTTGCAAGGAGTTGGGCGAGCACAATCTGCAGCAGCTCACCAATAGTCGGCTTCGGCCCGTCTGATCAAGCTGCTCCTCTTTGTGCCCTCCTCCCATACTAGCGTGAGTAACGAGAATTGTCGCACCACATCCAGGCTCGGGGAACCCGATCAGCAAGCCGCTTCCTGACTGGGTGTGTCACAAGTACAGGATTGAGCCTGAGCGCTGTCGCTCGTTAGTAACGCAGAAACGGTGACCTTAAACTTGATGCCAACGTCGAAAGCCAAAACATCGGCTCCGATAGCTTGGACCAGCGGGCTGCGTCTCTTGCGCGCGCATCCACGGCGTTGCGCGTTGATCAGGGCGCGCCGACAACCCTCAAAAAGCGCAATCAGAGTTCGCCCACAGGTCCACACGACGGGATGCATAAAGTTAGAGGTATTGAGCCTCGTCCCTGCCAGTCGTTAGTAACACACAAAAACTACGGTATTGAGCCTCGATCAATCCGGCGCCAACATCGCCTCGACGAACAAACCACGATGCTGTTTCGTCCTGTCGGCACATCGGAAGGAGAGCGGCCTCCGCCGACCCCGTTAGTAACGAAGGGACTACACTCGGAGGCAGAAGGTCATTCTATGAATGCGCTCAGTGCGGGATCGGACCGAATCCGCACGAGCAGCCATTGCTACCTTTGGATATTGATCGTGAGCGACATCGCACACTGAGCATGCGTTACTAACACCAACCAGGCCGCACGCCCTGCGTCGAAACTACGGTATTGAGCCTGTGCAGCTCGGGCTAAAGCATGACTCCAAAGGACTGACTCCTGGGTGACCAGCAGCACCAAAGACCAGCAAAAAGTTGAGCGCACGATGTTACGAATTTGAGCCCGAGAGCTCAAGGTTGTTAGCGACCCACACAAACTGAGGTATTGAGCCTTGGTGTGACGGCAGTTACTAACGATCATGACATGGACCGGCGGGTATGCGGTGGGTGCAAGCTTAGAGGCACCTGCGGAGAGTTTGCGGTATTGAGCCTCAGCCCCACCCTCCGTTAGTAACGCACAAAAATACAGTACGAGCTTTGCTCCAGACTTTGCGTTAGTAACGTCTCAACGCGCCGGAGGGATAACATGCTTGGCTCGCCCCGTTAGTAACGAAAAGCTCTGTACTCGGGGAGCATGAAAACTTCGTGAGCCTGCCCGATAGCGGATGGCACCAAAGCCACCGGGCGCGATCAACATGACGAATATCCGATAACCGCGACCGTTCGAGACCAAGCTCTGGAGCACCATCGTGCACTGAGCCGGCGTTACTAACATTGGAGAGGCCGCACGCACTGCGTCGAAACTGTGGTATTGAGCCTGCGCCTGACTCGGTCGGTCCTGCTCCAGGATACCCCGCCCAAAGAGTAGCGAAAAGCTGGACCCATAACATTTGCGGAATTGAGCCCAGCAGGTTCGGAGCCTCGGCTGCAGGAGCTGCCTGCATAAAAACAGTGGTATTGAGCCCTCACCTACCCTTCCACGCGAGCCGCTCCTGACCAAGGTGCCGTCCACAGCTTTTGCACCCGCCTGGAGTTCACGGCGATAGCGTTTGCCGCAATCTCTGTTAGTAACGGAACCTTCCGTAGCCCGTGAGTAACAGGGAGAGATTAGTGGCCCAGTCCAATGCCGAGCGGCAGCGCATCCACAAGGAACGGCTCAAACAGAAAGCTGCCGAGGGCATGGCGCTCGCTGATCTGATGCTGGAGAACCAGCATGCCTTAGAGGGCCTCATCACCCAGATCAGGCAGATCGTGCACCAAGCCGGAGGCAGAGCGGCGGAACATGCGCATCCTCCTGGAACACTGAGCTTGCCGCCAGCGGAGGTCGACCGCCTCGCCAGAATGAAAGAGTTTCGGTCCTTCGGCGAGGACGGCAGCACCGAGCACCAGGCTTTCCGCTTTCTTGGGATGTCGGTGCAACAATGGGCCACAATGCCTCGTGAGCTGCTGGAGGTCTTCGGGCTGACTGACGTGGTTGCCGAATGGCACCGGCAGCCCGATGAGAGCATCATCAAAGATAACGAGCGGCAGCCTGAGAATGCAGAAATTGAGGAGCATCTTGCCCAAACGCCAAGCCCTGCAGGTGAGGAATTCCATCCTCTCCCGGAGACCGCAGAAGGCTCATGGATACCGACACTCGAGATCACCTCTCCAAAGGCTCCAGAGCCCCTAGACTTCCAATCACTCCATAGGGCTTATCTCCAGTGGCTGGACGTGTTTTGTCCGCATCCGGCGCGCACAATAGAACGTTGGGGGTGGGTACAGGAGAACCTATTTCCACATGATGGAGCCCTGTGGAGGTACATTGGTAGACCCAGGGACATACCTGCCGCCAACTGGTCTCCACGTTATGAAAGCGAGGATGGGCGGATAATTATCCAGTCTATTGAGCCGGAAGACGACAACTCTGCCTCAACACAGAGCATAACGGCGAAGCACAGCGACCATTCATGACCAACTTGGACTGATATCCCGGGTGCACTCTATGCCCACGTGGACAGGGCAGGCGAATGTGCGCATGTCATGATCAGTATGGAGGTAAAGATTTTCATAAATGGCAGCTCCACAGAGTTGGGCTCTGTGGAGAATTCCGTCACCTCCGCCTGAACCTGGCCTCAGACGGGACGTGCTGGCATCGGCGGAATCAATCATCCGTCTCGGTGGCAGCGTCGCCGCCGTCTTCTTCTGCGGCAGGGAAATTGTCCGCAGCATTCGCGCTGGGCCCTCAAGCGCTCCCGCTCGGCCGGTGCAGCCATTGGATAATCGCGGGGCAGACCCCATTTTTTACGGTAGGTTTTAGGGGTGAGTTTGAGACTGCTCAAATGCGAGTAAAGCGACTTGTACAGCTGGCCGTCCTCGAGCGAGATTATGGCGTGATGAAGGATCGAGCGCTCGACCGGGACTGCCGGAGCTGGTCTTGGGCCACTCTGTGGCTTTGGCGCCGCCGCGATGATTTCGTCGAGAAAGATCTTAAGGCGATCTTCGACTCGCTCGGAGGCGGAAGGAGCGTCTTGCCGGGACAGAATCAGAGCGAGCCTCACGCTCAAGCGGACGATTTCGTCAATTGAATAAGAAGTGTGTTCCGTCATGATTGTTATTTGGATGAGTGGGTTGAATTTAGCCTGAGCCGGTAGCGCCAACGTTCTGAGGACACTGCGCCGAACGAGGGTCTGAGCACATCGTTTCCTTGGCTCTTATGTTGACCCTAAGCGGATCATGGCTTCGTTGAGTTCGAAATCGGCTCAGGATGTTGTTCGATAGTCAATTTGCATTTGTCTGATTGCGATTGACTCTTTCCTAGTTGGTGTTGCTATTCTCCGACCAAGCCGATCCTCCAGTGAGGATTTAGAGGGCTGGCGGCAGACCTGGATATACGCAGGCGTTGCTCAGCATCCTCTGCCCGTCTCCGGGATCTTTTGGTTGCCCTTCTTTGACCTTCAGCTTCCGCGATGACTGTCTCAAACCCAACCAAGGGATCGGCATACCTCACCCTTCCGTTGCCCTGTGTGGAGGGCTGTCGTCCCAGGCTATCCACATTCATGCGTGCTGCTGCTGTTGTTAGTAATGAAGGTCCTGTCTCCTGCTCTAACCGCGCTTCAGTTCTGCGCCGGCAGTCTTCACCTTGAGGGGATTCACTGGTTCCAGTGATACCCGAGCGAACGGCCCGTCTCGTTGTCCGAGATCTCCGCCCTCAACAGCGCGCTCAGGCCGTCTCAGGTGTCTTCCAAGGGATGAACGAGATGTAGGCGAACGTGACGAACAACACAGTCAGCGACCCTTGCACGGCAATGCGCATCTCCGTTGGCTCCTTGCTGCTGACGTCATAGATCAGGGCACAACTCTGGCCTGTCCGGTCAGCCCGGGTCTCGGCCCACATGAGCTCGATTTCGACATGCCCGGGCGTGTGGGTCACCACATAGCCGCCAACCCGGTGCGAAGTTGGCAGGTTGAGGGTGAGGGTTTTCTGCTTCGCCTTCCCCTCCAGGGTGATGTCGCCAATGCCGGCGGCATGGCCCCTGGCACCCGGTCCGCGACTTCGGAAGGCACCGGTGAAGGAGATGCGGGAACCAGGCGCCAATGGGATCAGATCGATGAGGCGGCGGGCGGCGCCGGCCGGGAAGGTTGGTCCGTCGGCCACGAGGCGGTCCAGGATGGCATGCGCCTCCAGCCGAGCAGATAGGTCAAGCTGTTGTTCATTCATAATGGTACGGCAGGTCAGTGATGGGCCGCGAGCCATCAAAGCGTGGCAAAGCGGCCCGATGAGAGGATCCAACCTCGAGTCCCTGGGCTCAGGTCAGCTGTTCACTTCAGGGATTTTTTCTTTTCGTCCCTCAAAACAAACACTCTCGTCCACCTTTCGCTGCGCACTCCCTGTCGCTGGCAAATGCTTCGTTAGAGAACCTTTATGTACGGCCAGCCCGGAGGTGCTGTGGCGATCTCCACCACAGGGCGCCTCATCGACCTGTCGAAATTGCAGTGCACCGTCGAAGCGCCACCCCGAGATTGGTAATAGGCAAGCATCTCGGAAGGACTGCTCGTTTCCCAAATAGGATCTTTACTGGTGATCATGGCCGGCGACCGCGCCGTCTGAGGCGAGGCGCGACGGGGTTGAAGGGGCCTTGATCGGCCCACCCCAACGCCGAAGCCTCAGTGGCCGAGGCGAACTGGCATGGCAATCTTGTCGTGATTGAACGCGGCCTGGGCTGTTTGATGTCGACGCCGTTCAGGCAACGATAGGCATGCCGTGAACTGCAAATGTCCTATGCGGTAGTGATCAACGCCGCGCTGGCCAAGCATGGCTCGGAAGACCCGATGGGTACGGATGCAAGAGGTGCGATGCAGGCGCTCGACGTTCTGACATAGGCGGGTTAGACGATACATCGCCCGAAATTGTTGCTCTCCCTGGTCCATGTGGCCGGCGCGAACGAGTTCAGTTCCAAGTCGTCTGGATCGGAGGATCGTAGGAGAAAACGGCGGATAACGGCCCTTTTGACAAGAAGTCCGTGGCCGTTGGATTGGCCTGTCGCTGCGGAGCTGAGTTGGCTTCCGTTCCCGATCATTCAGCGCCTCGGTGATCTCGACCTGCGTCCCGAAGGCATCAAAGCATACAGAGTTGATTTTATTGGCTATTCGGATTTAGGTGTAGCTTCCGTTTCACCGGTGCCAAGGGGCTGACGCCAGAGGCCACACGACCAATAAAAAATTTACCTTGCATTTATGGAGATAAGATCCACAAATGCAAGGATGATCGAACGTCGTATTACCGCCGAGCTGAACGAATTGCTCGACAGCTATCCTGCCGTCGCCCTCCTGGGCCCGCGGCAGGTCGGCAAAACGACACTAGCTCTGACCATCGGGGAGCACCGTCCGTCGATCTATCTCGACCTGGAATCCGATGCTGATCGCGCCAGGCTGTCAGAACCAGAACTCTATCTCGCCGGCCATGAAGACAAGCTTGTCATTCTTGATGAAGTCCAGCGGCTACCGGATCTGTTTCAGAACTTGCGCGGTCTCATCGACCGCGGTCGCCGCAAGGGGCGGCGGACGGGCCGCTTCCTTCTGCTCGGATCCGCGTCACTCGATCTCCTGAAGCAGTCGGGCGAAAGCTTAGCCGGCCGGATCGCCTATCTCGAAATGCACCCGATCGATGGATTGGAGGTTCCGGCCTCAGACTTGAACCGATTGTGGCTGCGTGGTGGCTTCCCGGACAGCTATCTGGCCGCCAGTGATCGTAGCAGCCAGCGGTGGCGACAGGATTTCATCCGAACGTACCTGGAGCGCGATATTCCCTTGCTGGGGCCGCGCATTCCGGCCGAGACCCTACGTCGCTTCTGGACCATGCTGGCGCACCACCAATCCGGGCTCCTCAATGCCGCCGAATTCGCCCGTGCCCTGGGCGTGGATGGCAAGACCGTGGCCTCCTATCTCGATCTGCTGGTCAACCTGCTGCTCGTTCGCCGCCTGGAGCCCTGGCATGCCAACGTCGGCAAACGCCTCGTCAAGTCCCCGCGCGTCTATGTCCGCGATAGCGGCGTCACACATACCCTGCTTGGACTTGCAACGCAGGATGACGTGTTGGGTCACCCTGTAGCTGGAGCCAGTTGGGAGGGCTTTGTCATCGAATCCCTGATTGCCGCCGCCCCTTCCGACACACAGGCAAACTTCTACCGGACATCCGCAGGCGCGGAAATTGACCTACTCCTCACCTTGCCCGGTCGTCACTCATGGGCCATCGAGATCAAGCGTAGTCTGGCACCGAAGGTAGAGAAGGGTTTCCATCACGCCTGTGAGGATCTCAAACCCGAACGCCGCATCGTTGTCTATCCAGGAGCAGAATCTTTTCCTCTGAAGGATGACATTGAGGTGATGCCATTGCCAACTCTCGGTCAGGCGCTGTTGGCGGAAAGATGACCTTTGCATCAAAACCTCTAGCGACCCCTCCACACCCAAATCCGAATAGCCATTTTATTGATTGGATCGGGCTCCATAGCGTTTCTTGGCCCCGCTTGGTATGCTGGCTTGCTTGGCTGTCGTGGAACTACGAAGCGTTGTCATGACTCCTCTCGAAGAAATCATCGGATCCCATCGCTGGCAAACCGCGCATCCATCACTCTGGGAGCCGGAGATGAACCTGCGGCCGTTCCTGGGCCTTATCCTCGATCGGTCTACAGGCACTATCAGTGTCGAGGCTTTCGCGGTCGATCTCGAGGCCGACGAGTGGATCCTTCTGCTCCTCAGGTCAGATGATACCTGGGACGGGCGAAAGGCTTGGGCGGACGATCTGCTGGCATGGGCGATACCCTTGGGCGGCATGAGAACGCCGATCGATATCCCGATTGTGTACGAAGCACCGGATGGCAGTGATAGCCTCACACCGTGCGATCCAGAGGTCGGACGCCAGATCGCACTGGCGGAGGAGATCATGCACGAGGATCATGATATCCTGCAAGCCTTGGCAAAATGATGGATTGGCATCCGCCTATAAACCATTGAGATCCGCAACCTCGCCCTGCGACAACCGTCGACAACTGTTGTCCGGCATCATCACACACAAGCAGCCGGCATCGTCTGTGAAGTACACAGGATTTCCTTTTTTCTGATGCTCCGCGACAGCCTCGGCGATGGCCTCCCTGATTGCAAACCTGAGTTGCTCAGACCATTTGGGTCCTCCGTACTTGAGATCGTCGTCCTTCTTTGTGTGCCCGTCCTCATTGGTAGTCATGCGCACCTTCTACAGCCCGAATGACCTCTTCGCTGTGCCCTGACCGCAGCCGGTCGATCGGTGCCGCGCTATCGGTGTACGGGTTGGGCGTGACCAACCACTCCCACGCCTCCTCCGGTGATGGGAAGTATCCAGCAACCCGATCGAGCCCTTCGATCGGTCGGGAATGATCAAACTGCCGAACCGGATAAACGAACCCATGGGCGTCCTTGCGGAAGGCAATAACCGTCCCGCTATCTCGCCAACGTTCGAGCCTCGCGATGGAGATACCGAGCTTCTCCGCGATGCGGTCAGCAGCCAGGAGTTCGGATGCGGCCCAGTCCGTCGAGTCATCATCGACTGTGATTTCGTCCAGCAGCGCTGCCCCCTCTTCCAGGCTGACCAATGGACCAAGGCCGGATCCCTTATGGAAGTGCACGCCGTTCCTGGGAGCGCCGAGCGGTCTGTCCAAAGGCCGAGGGCCGTTTTCCACTGCCCGAGGAGCCCCATGGTCAAGACTTGCAAGATCGTCTGCAAGGAGGGCCGTGATGTCGCCAGGGGTTTCCTCTGTGGACAGAACCCGTCCCGGATCTGGTCCTTCATGATCTCGAGCAATGTCGATGACGTGCTCGAGGCGCCCTGCTCTGAGAGCCTCAAGCGGAGAAATCCCCTCCAGCGCATCGTCTGGAACCAGGAGCCATTCGAGCCGCATCCAGTCCGCCCGGATCGACATCACGGCTAAGTCCTCGGAGAGCCCTGTCACGACCCCGTCCGGCGTGAACTGACAGGCTGGATAGCGGTAGCCTTCTTGTGTCTCGACAGCGATAAGCTCCCCCGCCTTACGCCGCTCGTCGACTAATTGCTCGGGTATTTTGAGGATCGCGCCGACGTACGAGGGCATGTAGAGCCCACCAGCCAGTTCGACCAACTCGGCTTTACGCATCTCACCGGCCGCCATCAACTCGGCTATCGCTTTCTCGGTCATCTCAGTAGCAAGTCTCCGTATGCGTCTCCGATGCTTTGCCGATTGTTCATCGGCGAGAGGCAATCAGTAGCCCCTCCTCTGTGCTCACGCGTACACGCCGTGCTCAATCCGTCCACGCTGCGTCAGGACGCGCTCGGCCTTACCTTGGAGCACGAGTTCCAAAGGTGTCGTCTGCAGCACTTGGTTATACTCAAGGAGCCACGGCAGGCCCTCTTCACCATGAACCTCCTGTGCCCGTCCGATGACCGTGGCGATCTCCGGCCCAGATCCTTTGAGTGACCTGAGTTGCTCGATGTGGCCTTCAAGACGGGCGATCGCTTGGTCAATGGCTTGATCGGCGTTTGCGGTCGCGTAGGGCTTGAAGTCTCTATCTGGTTCGATGGGCGGCATGTGAACTCCTCCGCGAAGGAACTTCAGGAGCACGAACTGGCCCGCCTCCGTCGCCAGTAGCTCATCGGGCGAACGCCCGCCGAACCACTGGTGAGGTCTCTTCAGGAAGTCCTCAGGATCATCGTAAAGATCTGCAATCAGGGCGCGGATCTCGTCGGCCACCTGTGTCATGGACGAGAGTCTAAAGAGAGTCTAACATCGCGGCTGCTTGGGGCGAATTCTGTCGGAGATCGCGATTGCAATTGAGCTGACGTGAAACATAATCCCGATCATGGGGACGGGGTTCTCTGTCGAGCGGTCATGACCTCCACCGAGTCTCATCAGGACATTATGGCGGCGATCGAACGCCACTGGACGATGCATGCACTCCGGCGGTTCTGCGAGCGCTACAATCTCGACGATTATGATCCCGCCTCCTTGATCGACCTCGTCGATCGGATCGAGCTCAAGTACCGAGTTGCTTTTGCGAATCCGTACTGGGACCCCTACCCCAGGGTCATGATCATCGCCAAGCTGACACGTCGCAATCTCTCAGCATCTTCGAAGGTAAGGATCGTCTACCAGCGACGAGAGCAGATGATTGTGACCGTGCTCCCGCTGAGGCTGGACCCCAACCGCCCCAACAAGCTCAAGACGCTGAGGGTGTAATGCAAGTCGTGCATTCAGCCTGCGGGGAATGGGGCCTGAGAGTTTTGACAAGAAGTCGGTAACCGGTGCCGTGCCATGTTGCTCCCGATCGGGAGGATTTCATGCGCACTAACCAGCGGCTGGCCCAGCTCTGGCTCGACGCCCTGGCCACCGAACTCGGGGCCTCGGCGGGCACCATCGCCACCTACACCGATGATCTCAACTGTTACCTCACCTGGCTGGAGGAACACCACCTCG
>NZ_JAMXFI010000050.1:0-55812 GCF_025460875.1 Microvirga yunnanensis | reverse complement strand
GCGACAAGATCGCCGTGCCGACCGTCAAGGTCTCGACCCAGGCGATCCTGCTCCAGATGGCGAGCGCCAAGGAGTTCGGCGCCGACCAATGGTCGAAGCTCGACGCCAACACGGTGCAGCTCGGCCATCCGGACGCCGTCGTGGCCATGACCAATCCACAGCACGAGGTGAAGAACCACTTTGCGGCTCCGCCCTTCCAGTACATCGAGATGAAGACGGTTCCCAACGCGCGCATCATCCTGCAATCGCCCGACATCATCGGCGGGCCGCTCACGCAGGGCCAGTTCTTCACGACGACGAAATTCGCCGAGGCCAACCCGAAGGTCATCGAGGCCGTCCGTGCCGCGTCCAAGGAGGCGCAGGACTTCATCCGCAGCGACACGAAGGCGGCGGTCGACATCTACAAGGAGATCACTGGCGACAAGACCAGCCCGGAGGATCTGCTCGCATGGCTCAAGGAGCCCGGCATGATGGAGTGGAACCTCGAGCCGCAGGGCACGATGAAGTTCGCCGAGCATCTCTACAAGATCGGCACGCTCAAGACCCAGCCCAAATCCTGGAAAGACTTCTACCTGCCGATCGCGCACGATCTCAACGGCAGCTGACGAATTGCGCCTGGCGCCCGGCGCATAGACCGGGCGCTCCACTCCATTTCATGTCAGGTATTGATCGATGTCCGCTCTTCTCGACGTCAGTGGCGTCACGCTGCGCTATAAAACTCCCAGCGTTCTCGTAACGGCGACCGATCGGGTCAGCTTCCAGGTCAACCAGTCGGATCGCTTTGTTCTGCTCGGCCCGTCCGGATGCGGCAAGTCCACGCTGCTCAAGGCGGTCGGCGGCTACCTGAGCCCGAGCGAAGGGCGCATCCGCATCAAGGGGCGCGACGTCACCGAGCCCGGCGCCGACCGCATGATGGTGTTCCAGGAGTTCGACCAGTTGCTGCCGTGGAAGACCGTTCTGGAGAACGTGATGTTTCCCCTGCTGGCGGCGCGAAAGCTGCCGCGTAAGGAGGCGGAGGACCGGGCCCGCGCCTATATCGAGAAGGTCAATCTCACGCGCGCCGTCAATTCGTACCCGCACACGCTGTCGGGCGGCATGAAGCAGCGCGTCGCGATCGCCCGCGGCATGGCCATGGAGCCGGACATCCTGCTCATGGATGAGCCCTTCGCGGCTCTCGACGCGCTCACGAGGAGAACCTGCCAGGACGAGCTTCTGCAGCTCTGGGAGGACACGAAGTTCACCGTGATGTTCGTCACCCATTCCATCGCGGAAGCGATCAAGATCGGGAACCGCATCCTGCTTCTGTCGCCCCATCCGGGACGCGTGAAGGCCGAGGTCAACGACGTGGACCGGGTCTCGCCCACGGACGGCAGCGCTGGGCAGCTCGAGAAACACATTCACGAACTTCTGTTCGCCGACGAAGTCGCACATTAGGGATGACGCTCATGAGCCAAGCACAGATCGTGATGCGCGCCGATACGGCAGCAGCGCAAACGCCTACGGGGGAGGTCGAGCGCAGGCTCGGCACCTTCGAGCTGGCCTGGGGGAACGGCTTCGTCCGCAAGACCGTGATCATCATCTTCCTCGGGATCATCTGGGAGATCTACGGCCGCTACCTGGATAATCCGCTTCTCTTCCCGACCTTGAGCGACACGCTGTCGACCATGGTCGACCGGATCGCCGACGGCACGCTCCCGGCGAGGGCTTGGACCTCGCTGAAAGTTCTCCTGATGGGTTACGCGTCCGGCGTCACCATTGCGGCGATCCTGACGATTCTCGCCATCAACACCCGCATCGGCACCGATTTCCTCGAAACGATGACGGCGATGTTCAACCCTCTGCCGGCCATCGCGCTGCTGCCCCTGGCGCTGATCTGGTTCGGCCTCGGCAACGGCAGCCTCGTCTTCATCCTGATCCATTCGGTTCTCTGGGCCGTGGCGCTCAACACCCATTCCGGGTTCCTGGGCGTGTCGCAGACCCTGCGGATGGTGGGGCGCAACTACGGCCTCAAAGGGCTCTCCTACGTGTTCAAGATCTTGGTTCCGGCCGCCTTCCCGTCGATCCTCACGGGCCTCAAGATCGGCTGGGCCTTCGCCTGGCGCACGCTGATCGCCGCGGAGCTCGTCTTCGGCGTGTCGTCGGGCCAGGGGGGACTGGGCTGGTTCATCTTCGAGAACCGCAACCTGCTCGACATCCCGTCCGTGTTTGCCGGACTGCTGACCGTGATCATCATCGGCCTCGTGGTCGAGAACCTGATCTTCAGGACCATCGAGCGCAAGACCATCCGGAAGTGGGGCCTGCAGAGCTGAGCCTGCCTCGGCTGCGACCATCCTTCCTCCCCATCGACGAGTTTTCGCACCATGACTGCACGAAAGACGCCTGAAACTCTCAGGAGCGCGCGCTGGTTCGCGCCCGACGACCTGCGGGGCTTCGGTCACCGCTCCCGCATGATGCAGATGGGCTATGCCCCCGACGATTGGGTCGGCCGTCCTGTCATCGCCATCCTCAACACCTGGTCCGACATCAACCCGTGCCACGCGCATTTCAAGCAGCGCGTCGACGACGTGAAGCGGGGCGTCCTTCAGGCCGGAGGCTTCCCGGTCGAGCTCCCCGGGATCTCGCTCGCCGAGCAATACGTTAAGCCGACCACCATGCTCTACCGCAACATGCTGGCCATGGACGTGGAGGAGCTGCTGCGGTCGCATCCGGTCGACGGCGTCGTCCTGATGGGCGGCTGCGACAAGACCACGCCCGCGCTGCTTCTGGGCGCCACGAGCGCGGGGCTTCCTGCCATCTACCTGCCGGCAGGCCCGATGCTGCGCGGCAACTGGAAGGGCAGGATCCTGGGATCCGGCTCCGATGCCTGGAAGTACTGGGACGAGCGGCGCGCCGGCACGATCACGGATGCCGACTGGCTCAACATGGAAGCCGGGATCGCGCGCAGCCACGGCACCTGCATGACCATGGGCACGGCCTCCACCATGACGGCGATCGCCGAGGCCATCGGCATGACTCTGCCGGGGGCGTCGTCCATTCCGGCTCCCGACGCCAATCATGTCCGCATGAGCGCCGAATGCGGACGGCGAATCGTGGAGATGGTCTGGGACGACCTGACCCTCGACCGGATCCAGACCCGCGGGGCGTTCCTGAACGGCATCGCCGTCGCCATGGCGATGGGCTGCTCGACCAACGCCATCATTCACCTGATCGCCCAGGCGCGGCGGGCCGGACAGGAGATCGGTCTCGACGACTTCGAGGCGGCCAGCCGCAAGGTGCCTGTCATCGCCAATGTCAGGCCGAGCGGCGACAGATACCTGATGGAGGACTTCTTCTACGCCGGCGGCCTGCCGGCGCTGATGACCCGCATCAGGGATCATCTCCACCTCGATGCGATGACGGTCAGCGGCCGGACCCTGGGTGAGAACATCGCCGGGGCGGAGGTCTACAACGACGACGTCATTCGAAGCATCGACAACCCGATCTATGCCGAGGGCGCGCTCGCGGTTCTCAAGGGAAACCTCGCTCCCGACGGCTGCGTGATCAAGCCGAGCGCCTGCGATCCGCGCTACCTGAACCACACGGGGCCGGCTCTCGTATTCGATGACTATCCCTCCATGAAGGCCGCCATCGACGACGAGAACCTCGATGTGTCGGCCGATCACATCCTCATCCTGCGCAACGCCGGCCCGCAAGGGGGGCCCGGCATGCCGGAATGGGGCATGCTGCCGATCCCGAGGAAACTGGTGAAGCAGGGCGTGCGCGACATGCTGCGCCTTTCGGATGCCCGCATGAGCGGCACGAGCTATGGCGCGTGCATCCTGCATGTCTCACCGGAATCCTATATCGGCGGGCCGCTGGCCCTGGTAAAGACCGGCGACATGATTTCGGTGAACGTAGCGGAGCGCACCATCAGCCTCGATGTCCCCGACGAGGAACTCGAGCGGCGCCGTGCCGCCTGGGTCAGGCCTGAGCCGCGCTTCGAGCGCGGTTATGGGTGGATGTTCACTCGGCACATCAAGCAGGCGCACGAGGGCTGCGACTTCGATTTCCTGGAGACGAGCTTCGGCGCGCCCACGGGCGAGCCGGCGATCTACTGACAGATGGAGGCAATCATGACGACGCTGAAACCGGACACCCGCGAGAAGCTCAAGACCGTCAGCACGGCGACCCTGTGCACGGCCCTCTACAAGCGCGGATTGCGCAACCAGTTCATCCAGGACGTTCGCCCGCTCAACCCGAACCTCGGCAACATGGTCGGCGAGGCCTTCACCCTCCGCTACATCCCGGCCCGGGAGGATCTGAACCCGATCAGCGTGTTCCAGGATCGCGCCCACCCGCAGCGCAAGGCCGTCGAGGAGTGCCCGCCCGGCGCCGTCATGGTGATCGACAGCCGCAAGGATGCCCGCGCGGCCTCGGCGGGCGGGATTCTGGTGTCGCGCCTGATGAAGCGCGGCGTCGCCGGCGTGGTGACCGACGGCGGCTTCCGGGATTCGCCCGAGATCGCGCGGCTCGGGATCCCGGCCTATCACAATCGCCCCTCGGCCCCGACCAACCTGACCCATCATCAAGCCCTCGACATCAACGTTCCCATCGGGTGCGGCGACGTGCCCGTGTGGCCGGGCGACATCGTCGTAGGCGACGGCGAGGGCGTGGTGGTGATCCCGGCGCATCTGGCCGACGAGGTCGCCGCGGAGGCCGTCGAGATGACGGCGTTCGAGGATTTCGTACAAGAAGAGGTGCTGAAGGGCCGCTCGATCCTGGGGCTCTACCCGCCGACGGATGAGCGCACGCACGGCGACTTCGCAGCCTGGCGCAAGGCGAACGGACGCTGATCCCGGGAGGCCGGCGCAGGCATCCTCGCGCCGGTCTCGTCTTTTGACGGACGCGGGCTCGGCGCGCTACACAACCGGGGCCGTCATATGCCACTGGGCCAGGAGGCGGGATGAAGCCGAACAGAATCAAGTCCCTCTGGGCGGACGGGAAGCCCGTCCTGAACGGATGGCTGTCGATCGCCAATGCCTTCACGTCCGAAATCCTGGCCGAGCAGGGCTACGACTCCCTCACCATCGACCTGCAGCACGGCGTCGTCGACTATCAGGCCGCGGTCGGCATGCTGCAGGCCATGCGCTCGAGCGACGTCACGCCCCTGATGCGTGTTCCGTGGCTCGATCCCGCGCCCATCATGAAGGCGCTCGATGCCGGCGCCTACGGGGTCATCTGCCCGATGATCAACAACCGGGCGCAGGCGGCGGAACTGGTCTCCTATGTCCGCTATCCGCCCAGCGGAACCCGCAGCCTGGGGCCGACCCGCGCCAACTTCTCGGCCGGATCGAACTATGCGGCCGAGGCCGACGACAACATGCTCTGTTTCGCCATGATCGAAACGGCGGAAGCGTTCCGGAACCTCGATGAGATCGTCACGACGCCCGGGCTCGACGGCGTCTATATCGGTCCCGCCGATCTCACCCTCGGGCTCACCGGCAAGCGCTATCCGGTCGGCTTCGACCGCGAGGAGCCGGAGATGGTCGAGGCCATCCAGACCATCCTGGCGAAGGCCCATCAGGCCGGGATCCGCGCGGCGCTCCATTGCGGCTCGCCGGGCTATGCGGCCAAGGCCGTCGGCTGGGGCTTCGACCTCGTGACCCTGCCCAACGACGTGCGCCTCCTGGCCGCGGCGGCCGGCGCCAGCCTCGCCGAGGCCAGGAGGCTCATGCGGGGCTGACGGCCCGTCGTCACATCTCGGGTGGAGCCGTCATGGACGTGAGAAGGGTCTGCGACGCCAGCCGGATCGGCGCGTTCGTCGCGCCGTAGCCCTGGTAGCCGCGCCGTTCGACGATCTCGAAGAAGAATCCGCCCTCGAGGGTTCCGGTGTAGACCTGGAAGTATTCCGCCGCGCCCTCCCGGTCATACAGGATGTTGCCAGCGCGCAGCCGTTCGACGTCCTCTGCGGAGAGGTCCGTTCTCACCTCGAGATCGTCATAGTAGTTCTCCGGAATGGGCAGGAGATCGACGCCGTTCGCCCTGAGATGTTCGACCGTCGCGAAGATGTCGTCGGTCGACAGGGCGATGTGCTGGACGCCCGATCCGAAGAGATCGTTCAGGAAGCGGGACGACAGCGTGCGCTGGCTCTGGGAGGCGTTGAGGATGAGCCGCAGCGTGCCGTCGGCCGTCTCGATGGCCTGGCTCTGCACCACGCCGCCGGGATCGATCACCGCCTGAACGGGGGTTTTCCGCACCTCCAGGAGGGAGGTGTAGAACAACAGCCACGTGAGCATCTCCTCGTAATGCATCGACTGGGACACGTGATCGACCGCCTTCAGGCCGGCGCCTGCGACGTCGTCGGCGTCGACGGGCTGGAAGTCCACGTCCCAGAGCCGGTCGAGACCGGTCTTGCTGTCGACGAAGTAGAGAAGGCTTCCGCCGAGGCCGCGCACGGCCGGGATGGTCATCTCGCCCGGTCCGGCTGGTTGCTGGAATGGCTGATCCAGCAGCCTGACCGCCCGGTCGATCGCTCCCGGCGCATCGTCGACGCGCAGGGCCAGGGCGCAGACGGCGGTGCCGTGCGTGATGTTGAAGGAATGGGCGAAGCCCTCCTTGTCCGCATTGACCACGATGTTGATGCCGCCCTGCCGCCATCGCGTCACGGCCTTGGAGCGGTGGATCCCGGCCTTCCGGAAGCCGAGCCGGCTCAAGGTCCGCTCGAACTCCACTGCGCCGCGCTCGTCGATGGCGAACTCGACGAACTCGACCCCGGAGCAGGAGGCCTTCGGCGGCAACGCCGGCAGATCGGGGGAGGCCGTGCCCGTGCGCCGGCGCATCTCGTCCAGCATGGCGATCAGGGACCGGTGCCCGTCAACCGCGACGCTGCGGGCCGAGCCCGCCCGAAACCGGTCGTTGAAGATCTCCAGGGACAGGAGCCCGTCGAAGCCGGTCGCATTCAGCGCGAGCATGAAATCGTCGACCGGCAGGTCGCCCTGCCCGGGGAAGCACCGGTAATGCCGGCTCCAGGACAGGTAATCCATGGCGAGCCTCGGCGCATCGGCCATCTGCACGAGGAAGATCCTGTCCGACGGGATCGACCGGATCGCCGAGAGGTCCGTCCCGCGCGCCAGGATGTGGAAGGAATCCAGCACGAGTCCGACCGCGGGATGATCGGCCCGGCGGACGACCTCCCAGGCGTCGCGGTAGTCATGGATGTGGCGCCCCCAGGAGAGCGCTTCGAACGCGACGCGCATGCCACGCTTCTCCGCCCGTTCGCCGAGCTCCCGGAAGTCGGCCGCCGCCCGCTCGATCCCGCCGAGGGAATCCGGAGAGACGTTGCTGCACACCATGAGGAGATCGCAGCCGAGCTCCTGCATCACGTCGAACTTGCGCTCGGCCCGGGCGAAGACCTTGGAGCGCTGCGGCTCGGGCATGCCCTCGAAGTCGCGGAAGGGCTGGAACGTGATCGTCCCGAGCCCGAGACCCTCGACCATGCGCCGCACGTCGGCCGGCGTGCCGTTGAAGGACAAGAGATCGTTCTCGAAGATCTCGACGCCATTGAACCCGGCCGCCGCGATGGCTTCGATCTTCTCGCTGAGGGTCCCGCTCAGGCAAACGGTGGCGATGGCTGTGTGCATGCTCCTCGTCCGATGTCATCCGATGGTGCCGGTGGCGAGGGCGTGTTCGACGCCGCCGGCGACGTGTTGCGTGAGGACCTCGCAGGCCCGTTTTGTGTCCCGCTTCAGGGCGCATTCCAGGAGTTGAGCATGCTCCCGTTCCGCGATGTCTCCGCGATAGCTCAGGGCGATCATCTGATAGCGAAGGTACTTGTCGAAGACGGCCGCATGGGTGTCGATCAGCATTTTCGATCCGCAGGCGGAAATCAGCGCCTGGTGGAACTGCCAGTCGTACCGCTTCCATTCCTCGGAATGCGTCCTGTCGCCCTGGGCCATCCGCTCCTCCATGCGGGCCAGCCGGTGGTGGGCGGCGACGACCCGCCCTTCCCACTCCATGTCGCCAGCCCGGAACGACTGCTCCAGCGCCCGACATTCGAGGAGCTGACGCAGGGCGGCGATCTCCCGCAGATTCGCGATCGACACGGGCGCGACCTCGAACCCCTTCTGGCCTTCGGCGACCACCAGGCGTTCCGATTGGAGCCGGTTCAGAATTTCCCGGAGCGTGCTGACGCTGGCGCCGTAATCGGCCTTCAGCCGGTCGAGCCTCAGCTTCCTGCCGGGCGGCAGGCGACCGAACACGATGTCGGAGCGGACCTTCTGGTAGGCGCTTTCTCCGATTGTCGAAGGTTGTGGGATCTCCTGCCCGTCATCTGTCATTTCAGCGCCCCGCTCTCCAGGGTGAAGGCCACGCATCCGTTCACATGCCCGGTCAGCACCTGGCAGGCCCGGGCGGCGTCGCGTGCGAGAGCGCAGTCCAGCAACGCCTTATGCTCCTTGGCGGCGATCTCTCCACGAAACACGACCGCGACCATCTGGTACCGGAGATACTGGTCGAAAACGCCGCCATAGAGATCGAGAAGGGTCTGCGACGCGCAAGCCTCGATGAGGGATTGGTGGAACTCCCTGTCGTATCGTTTCCAAAGCTCCGTGCCCTCCTGATCGCCGGCCAGCATCCGCCGCTCCATGGAGGCGAGCTTGTGATGAGCGGCGACGACCCTGCTCTCCCATTCCAGGTCGCCGGCCGCGAAGGACAAGGGCAGCGCATAGGTTTCAAGGAGAAGCCGCATCGCCGCGACGTCCTCGAAGCCTTGAGGTGAGACCGGGGCGACTCGGAAGCCGCGCTGGCCTTCCGCGATGACCAGCCCTTCGGATGACAAGCGACTCAGAATCTCGCGCAGGGTACTGACGCCCGCCCCGTACAGGCTCGAAAGCCTGTCCAGCCGCAGCTTGGCCCCAGGGGCGAGGCGGCCGAAAACGATATCGTCCCGGATCCGGGCATAGGCTCGATCGGCGATAGACGTCGCCACCAGTTCAATGCTCATCAAGCCGTTTTCCCATGATTGAACCTGAGTAACCTCCAACCGCGCCGGATTTCAGGCCGATCAAGAAATAACCGTTGAAATCAGGATTACCAGATATTTTCGGAATCGACTATTGATTCCTGGTTCCTCAAAGGAGATAGTCGGGCAAAGACGCGAATGAATGCGCAGCACGAAGAGGAGAGGGAACCATGGCATTCAAGATCGATCGTCGCTCCCTGATGGGGGTGTGCGCAGCCCTGTTGGCATGCGGCATGAGTGGCGCTGCCTTGGCTCAGGCGCCGACGAACCTCAGGTTCTCGGCCGTGTTCTCGGAGCAGGACATCCGGGCCGAGATGATGAAGCGGTTCGGAGAAGAGATCAAAGCCCAGGGGTTTGCGCTGCAGCCATACTACGGCGGCACCCTGTTCAAGCAGGGAACCGAGTTGGTCGCGATGCAGCGCGGCAATCTTGAGATGGGCAATATCGCCCCACAGGACATTTCCAACCAGATCCCCGCCTGGTCCATCGTGACGTCCGCCTATCTCTTCCGCGACGCCGATCACTTGAAGAAGGTGTTTGCGAGCGATGTCGGCCAACAGCTCAAGAAGATGGCCTCCGACCAGCTTGGCATCCACATCCTCGGTCCGACCTATTTCGGCGCCAGGCATGTGGGTCTCAAGCCAAGCAAGAAGATCAACAAGCCTGAGGATCTTGCCGGCATCAAGCTTCGAATGCCTGGAGGGGATGCCTGGCAGTTCCTGGGTCAGGCACTGGGGGCGAACCCGACGCCAATGGCCTATGCCGAAGTCTATACAGGGTTGCAGACCGGCGCCATCGACGGCCAGGACAATCCGCTTCCGAACGTGCAGAACATGAAGTTCTACGAGGTCATGTCGCAGGTCGCACTGACGTCCCACCTCGTGGGCTTCGACGTTCTGGCCGTGTCCAACAAGGTCTGGAACGCCATGTCGCCGGAAAAGCAGGCGGCCTTCCAGGCGGCTGCCGACAAGGCGATCGAATGGAGCACCCAGGAGCATCTCAAAAAGGAGACGGAGCTCGCGACGTTCTTCAAGGAAAAGGGCTTGGACGTCTATACGCCCGACCTGAAAGCCTTCCGCGAATATGCACAGAAGAAGTACCTGGCCTCGGATCTGGCGAAGGGCTGGCAGCCTGGCATGCTCGACAAGATCAACGCGATGTAGCGGGAACCTGCAGTCGCCGGTGCATCAGCATTCGGCGACTGCACTTTTCCCCTCGGCTCGATGACTTCTCAGGAAGCGGTGGCACTCATGACTTCATCCTCGCGAGCGATTGGTGCGTGGCTTGCCCGGCGTGCCGAGAACGTGGCGGCCGCTATGCTGGGTTTGATGTTTCTGGCTTTTCTTTTGCAGATCGCATTCCGTTACATCCTCGGTCTCCCGATCGGATGGACCCATGAGATCAGCGTTGTTCTCTGGATCTGGCTCGTTCTCTGGGGTGCCTCTTTCGTCATCACCGAACGCGAGGAAATCCGCTTCGATATCATCTACGGCGCGGTCGGTCCCGAAGGGCGCAGATTCATGTGCGTCATCACCGCCATCGCGCTTGTCGCATTATATCTTATCTCTCTCCCGGCGGTTTTCGATTATGTCACCTTCATGAAGGTGGAAAAGACCAGCTATCTCAAGATCCGCTTCGACTGGTTGTTCTCGATCTATCTCGTGTTCGTCGTCGCGACCATCATCCGATACATCTGGCTTGCCTGGCAGGCTGTGCGCGGGGTCGCGCCGGATGATCTCGATCCCACCAAGGCGAGTTCCGGCGTATGAACCTGACAAGCCCGTTTTCGCTCTCCCTTGTTGCGATCACTGCTCTTGCCTTTCTCGGATTGCCGATCGGGCATTCGATGATTGCAGGGTCGATCCTGTACCTGCTCCTGGCAGGACAGGACATGGGCACAGCCGCCGAGCAACTGCTCAACGGAATGTATTCCAACTACGTGATCCTGTCGGTTCCGCTGTTCATCCTGGCGGCCGAGTTCATGAATATCGGCAGCATGACCGACCGCCTCATGGCCTTCTGCAACGCTCTGGTGGGCCGCTTCCGCGGTGGGCTCGCGCAGGTCAACATTCTGCAGAGCATCATCTTCGCCGGTATGTCGGGATCCGCCATCGCCGACGCCGCCGGCACGGGCCGCATGATGCAGGTCATGATGACCCGGGACGGACGATACACGCCGAGCTATGCCGCCGCCGTGACGGCGGTATCCTCCGTCATCGGGCCCATCATCCCGCCGTCCATTCCGATGGTGCTGTACGCTCTTGTGTCCGATGCTTCCATCGGGTTTCTGTTCCTCGGCGGTGTCATCCCGGGCTTGCTGATGGCTCTAAGCCAGATGATCATCGTGGCCATTACGGCCCGCCGCAAGAACTTCCCCGTCGAAAAGCCGGTCCCCCTGCGAAAGCTTCCACGCATTACCTGGGATGCACTTCCATCGCTCATGATGCCTGTCGTTCTCCTCGGCGGCATCTACAGCGGCGTCATGACACCCACCGAGGCAGCCGCGGTCGCTGCAGCCTATGCCCTCCTCATCTCGGCCGGGCTCTATCGCAGCGTGAGCTGGCGCGATTTCTATCAGGCGCTTGCGGTCAGTGCGCGGACGACATCATCGATCGGGATGCTGATCGCAGGCGCGCTCGTCTTCAATTATGTCGTTACCGTCGAAAACATTCCGGAGGGGGTGAAGGCACTGCTGGCTGGTTGGGACCTCTCCCCGACCGGCTTCCTGATCTTCGTGAACGTCCTGCTCCTGCTCCTCGGCTGCGTCCTGGAAGGGACCGCGATCCTGCTCATCGTCGTTCCGGTCTTTATTCCGACGGCTCAGGCTCTCGGCATCGATCTGGTGCATTTCGGCGTGGTGGTGGTCGTCAACATCATGATCGGGCTGATCACCCCGCCGTATGGCTTGCTTCTCTTCATCATGGCGAACATATCAGGCGAGCCCCTGCGGGACATCGTTCGGGATACGCTGCCCTTCTTGTTCGCCATGATCGTCGCCCTGGCCATCCTGACATTCGTTCCTGAAACCGTGCTCTGGCTGCCACGCCTGTTTGGCTATCAGGGATGAGCCTGCTCCAATCGCGAGACGCATCTCAATGAGCAAGCCGATCTATATCCTCAACGGGCCCAATCTCAATCGCCTCGGAACGCGAGAGCCAGAGATCTACGGACGCACGACCTTGGTCGAAGTCGAGGCTCTGTGCCGTGGAGCCGCAGCCGGTCATCCGTTGGTGTTCCGGCAGTCGAATCGGGAATACGAGCTGATCGAATGGGTGCATGAAGCCATCGATGAAGCATGTGGGGTCATCATCAACCCGGCGGCCTTCACTTTCACATCCATGGCTATCATGGACGCCTTGAAGATGTTCCCAGGCCCCATTATCGAGCTTCATATCTCTAACATTCATCGGCGCGAGCAGATCTATCACAAATCCTATGTCTCTCCGGTGGCGACCGCTGTCATCGCCGGCCTCGGCACTGACGGCTACCCGACGGCTGTACGCTCCATGCTCGACATGATCTCGAGGACAACAAAGGCTGGTTGAATTCATGAGGAGCGAAGATCTGATCGGGCCGGAATCTCATGGTGATGGCGCCCCAGGCTCGCGGGGACGGCCGTCTGTCCTTGCTGGCCTCGTGGGGACGGGCATTCAGGCATCGCGAACACCCAGCCTGCACGAGCGGGAAGGGGAGCGACTGGGTTTGAGATATATTTACAGGCTGATCGATTTCGAAGCGCTCGGTCTCGACCCCCGATCTCTTCCGGATATCCTGGCCGCTGCCGAACACTTCGGCTTTGCCGGCCTCAACATCACCCATCCGTTCAAGCAGGCCGTGATCCCGCTGGTTGGCGAACTGGCCCCCGACGCGGCGGCGCTCGGCGCCGTCAACACGGTTATCCTGAAGGATGGGCATCGCGTTGGTCACAACACTGATTGGTCGGGGTTCGCAGAAAGCTTTCGGCGGGAACTGCCTGATGTAGAGCGCGACCGCGTGGTCCAATTCGGGGCCGGCGGAGCAGGGGCCGCGGTTGCCCATGCACTTCTGACGCTGGGGACAGGTCAGGTAACCGTGATCGACACGGATCAGGCTCGGGCTGCTACTCTCGCGGCGGATTTGTGCCATCGCTTCGGCGCCGGGCGCGCCTGTTCGAGTTCATTCCCCGCGGAGGCGCTTGCGACGGCCCAGGGCGTGGTGAACACGACTCCGCTCGGCATGGCCAAGTATCCTGGCATGGCGTTCTCCGCGGACCTGCTGCGTCGCGACCTATGGGTCTCCGACATCGTTTACGTTCCTCTGGAAACGGAATTGCTGCGGCAGGCCCGGGCACGAGGCTGCCGCACGATGTCTGGCGGAGGGATGGCGGTCTTTCAGGCTGTTGGCGCTTTTCGCCTCTTCACGGGACTCGAACCGGATGCGACTGAAATGCTTCAGCATTTCAGCGAGATGTGAACCACGATCAATCGGTTGTTTCAAACCCGAGCGGACAAGGCCTTGCCATCGGCTCAGGAGGCCAGCCGCTTCTGGGGGAGGTGATTGGATGCCACGAGAGCGGCTTCCACCCTGTTCCGGACATGCAGCTTTTGAAGAATGTTCGTCAGATGATGCTTGATGGTCTTCTCGCTCAGTTCGAGTTTGCTGCCGATCTCCTTGTTGCTGCGGCCTTGAACGAGAATCGACAAGATCTGCTGTTCGCGCGCTGTCAGGTGTGACAGATGACCTGATCCCGTTGCTTCGCCTGTCGCTCCAGAGCCAGTCCGCATGAGCAGCTTCGCCGCGAGACTTGGGGAGATGAAGCTCTGTCCTTGGCTCAGCGCCCGCACGGTTTGGGCCAGTTCGCCGGCGCTGCTGCCTTTCAGCAGGTAGCCCCGCACGCCGCGCTTCAAAGTGGCGTGAACATGGTGCTCGGATGCCTCATCGGCAAGCAAGAGAATGCGGATCGAGGGATGTTGCTGGAGGATCGACTCGACCGCTCCCATGCTGCAATCCAAAGTGCTGGCGTCGACCACGAGCACGTGCGGACGAGACTTCTCGGCCAGATCGATCGCGTCCCAGATCGAAGCGCCTTGGCCAACGACCTCGATGTCCGCCTGAGAGCGCAGCGCAAGGACCACACCATCCCGGAAGAGAGGATGCTTGTCGATCACGCCCACGCGAATTGCTGCTGCTATTGGAGCCCCCCAGATCCAATCCCGACCGCCACTGAGAGGTGCGGCGGATATTCTTATGCTCAATCGTCGATGTACAGAGCTTTACCCTCCGTTCAGGATATCGATCATAGGTGGAGCTCAGCAATATCTACGAAGTGCGAGAGCGGCTTCTTCCAGGCGCTTAGGTGTTATCTCCAAGGGGGTAGAGGGGCGGCCGTCGATCGCGCAGAACCTCCGCCCCACACGATGACGTGAAGGATGAGAGCCTGGGGGCGATATCTCCGCGCGGATTCATGGGCGTGTGAGCGCCAGATCGACATGGAAAGGGTCTTATGGGAGAGATCGGCGCTCAGCGGGGTTCCTCCGGCCGCTGATGCTGCTTGAGATAGGTTCGCAGCGACTTCCCGACATCCTCGATGTGGGTCCGCAAGAGTTCGCAGGCCGCTGTGATCTGTCCGGTCTCGCAGAGGCGAAGGAGTTCGGCATGCTCTGCCTCCGCGCGTTTCATCCCATCCGTGAGGGAGAGCTGGAGCCGTGTATGCCGATCGCATTCCTGGAGGAGATTGACCACGATCGCCAGCGTACGAGGCTGTTCCGCGTGACGATACAGGAGCCTATGAAACTCTGTGTTCAGCTCGCCCCAGCGCCTGATATGCTTCGCCCGGAGTTCGGCGCTGTACTCCTGAAGGATCTGTTTGAGCGTCTCATAATCGTCCTGGGTGAGACGGGCGACGGACGCCTTCAGGAGGCGCGGCTCAAGCAGGGCTCTGAGCTCAAAAAGCTCCTCGACCTCCTCGGTGGAAAGTTCTGAGACGATGGCACCTCGGTGCGGGTGAATCTTGACGAGCCCTTCTGCTTCAAGTTGCATCAAGGCTTCGCGAACGGGGATGCGGCTGACGCCGAACTCGTTGGCCAAGGCGTCCTGCCGCAGGGGAAATCCTGCCTTGAAGGCGCCGTCCAAAATCCGGTCCCGCAGGCTTTGCGCCACGGCTGCGGCGATCGTCCGGTGCTGAAGAGGCTTCTGTGCCGGCTTGGTAATTGGTTTCGCTTCAGGGGCCATGGGGAACGTCGCTGCTAAAGCCAAGGATCGCGGTAACGCTGCATCTGAAGCAGCATCACCAGGAGCGGCTTGACAAGGTAGATTTTATACAATCTACAATAACCCGCAGCAATGTCCAGTGTCGGAGAGGGCGAAATGGCCAGCATCGGATGGGAGGGGGTCTTCCCCGCGGTTACCACTCAGTTCAACGCGAACTACGAATTGGATCTCGAGGCCACGGCCCGGGTGATGGACGAGTTGATCCGAGACGGTGTCTCCGGGTTGATCGTCTGCGGAACAGTGGGTGAAAATACGTCGCTGAGCCGAGCAGAAAAGGTGGCGATCATGGAAGCTGCCAAGGGGGTGTCCCGTGGCCGGGTGCCGGTGATTGCCGGGATCGCGGAGTTTACGACGGACTTCGCGTCGCAGGTCGCCAGAGAAGCCGAGCGGGTAGGGCTCGACGGTGTCATGGTCATGCCGGCACTGGTCTATTCCTCCAAGCCGCACGAGACTGCCGCACATTTTCGGGGCGTCGCCAAAGCGACCGACCTTCCCGTGATGGTCTATAACAACCCTCCGATCTACAAGAACGACGTGACCCCCGACATCCTGGCCTCACTCGCCGATTGCGAAACGATCGTCTGCTTCAAAGATTCGTCGGGAGATACCCGTCGTTTCACCGATACGAAGAACATGGTCGGCGATCGTTTCGTTCTGTTCGCGGGTCTTGATGATGTCGTCGTTGAGAGCGTGATGCTCGGCGCTGCCGGCTGGGTCTCCGGCATGTCGAATGCCTTTCCTCAGGAGGGTGAAACCCTCTTCAGGCTGGCAAAATCGGGTCGCTACGAAGAGGCGAGGGCACTCTATGAATGGTTCATGCCGCTGCTTCACCTGGATGCCCGCCCCGATCTCGTGCAGTGCATCAAGCTCTGCGAGGCGATCATGGGCCGCGGCACGGAGCTGACGCGCCCGCCGCGCCTACCCCTGAGCGCTCTGGAGCGCGCAGACGTGGAGGCGATTATGGACAAGGCCCTGAAAAGCCGTCCGACCCTTCCCGACGTGGGCTTGAAATCAGCTGCCTGATGAATTCGTGGCGAAGGCTGCCGATGTCCTTCGCCGCTTCTATGGAAGTCGTCAAAATCTCTGATCAGCGAGTGAGCGATGGCGCGCCACACCTTCTTTTGCATTGATGGTCATACCTGCGGCAACCCGGTTCGGGTGGTATCCGGCGGTAGCATTCCCCTGCTGAAGGGGGAAACGATGTTCGAGCGCCGTCAGCATTTTCTTGCGGAATACGACTGGATCCGAACCGGCTTGATGTTCGAACCTCGTGGGCACGACATGATGTCCGGCTCAATTCTTTACCCGTCCACGCGCTCCGATTGCGATGTGGGCATCCTGTTCATCGAAACGTCCGGCTGTCTCCCGATGTGTGGGCACGGGACGATCGGGACGGTCACCATTGCGCTCGAGAACGGCTTGATCCATCCCAGGACGCCAGGGCTCCTACGGCTCGATACGCCGGCAGGGGTCGTCGAGGCGCGCTATGAGCAGAACGGCCCCTTCATCGAACGGGTCCGGATCACCAACATTCCCTCCTTCCTCTATGGCGCAGGATACGAGATCGAGGTGGAAGGGCTCGGTTCTGTGACCGTGGATATCGCCTATGGCGGCAACTTCTACGCCATCGTCGAGCCGCAGGCTCTCTACTCCGACCTGGCCGACATCAATCCTTTAGACGTCCTGCGCTGGAGCCCCAGGCTGAGGGAGGCGTTCAATGCCCGGTATCGGATTGAGCATCCCGAAAACCCGGAGATCAACCGCCTGACTCATGTTCTTTGGACGGGGCGCGCGCAGACGAAGGGTGGGACGGCCCGGAACGCCGTGTTCTACGGCGACAAGGCGATCGATCGTTCACCCTGTGGAACCGGGACCTCTGCCCGCATGGCGCATCTCGCGGCGCGGGGAGATCTGAAGGAAGGCGATGAGTTCGTTCATGAGAGCATCATCGGCTCCACCTTCACCGGTCGCATCGAGGGGCGGACGAAGGTCGGAGACCGTGACGCCATCATTCCCTCGATCGAGGGATGGGCCCGGGTCACAGGGTTCAATACGATCGTCATCGACGATCGCGATCCCTTCGCGCACGGATTCCAGGTTGTGGACCGGGCCCTGCGAGCATGATGCTCCTGACTGTCTGAGGGCCAGTTTTCACGTGAACAGGATTCAGGATGCGGATCGCGATCATCGGTGCTGGAATCGTTGGCCTGGCGGCCGCTCATGCTCTCCTCGACAGAGGACATAGGGTTACTCTCATCGAACCGGGCGATCGGGCGACACGGCCGACGGACGGCAATGCCGGCTGGATCGCTCATACGGACATCATGCCCTTGGCCTCGCCAAAGGTCTGGAGGAACCTTCCCGAGTGGCTGATGGACCCGCTGGGTCCTCTCACCATCAGGCCCGCTTACCTTCCAACTCTGTTGCCTTGGCTGATCCGTTTCGTGATGTCGTCGTCTCCGATGCGGATCAAGGCGAGCATGGCTGCCATACGGTCGATCAACGCGGAGGCTCTGCCATCCTGGAAAGGGCTTCTGTCCTCCCTGGATCTGGGCGATCACCTGCGAGAGAACGGCATTCTCTCCGTGTGGAGGCATCATGGGGGCTTCTTGAGGGCCAGGGACGTCCTCGATCGCCAGCGTGAACTCGGCATCGAGATCGATGTGCTGGATGGCGAAGATCTCATGCGGATGGAGCCTGCGCTTCGGAACATCGAAGCGGGTGTGCTCTATCGGGAGGCCTGCCACATCTCCGACCCGGCCGATTTGGCGTCGGATCTTTTGAGGCTTGTTCGAGAGCGAGGTGCAGGGCAGGTGGCTGGCCGCGCTCTGGCGGTGGAACCGGCAAGCAACGAGATCCATATCCGCATGGACGATTCCACGAAATTCGTCTCTGCCGACAAGGTCGTCGTTGCCGCCGGGATATGGTCACGGCCGCTCGCCAGGATGCTGGGAGATAAGATCCCTCTCGACACGGAGCGCGGCTATAATGCCACCTATCCCAAGGGCGCCTTCGGTCTCAACCGTCCCGTCATGTTCGAGGGCGAGGGTTTCGTCACCACGCCCCTTGATACCGGAGACAGGGTTGGCGGCGCCGTTGAGTTCGCCGGGCTGGACGCCCATCCCAATCATGATCGCACATCGGCGATGATCTCTCGCCTGAAGCGCTTCCTTCCCGACTTCGATGCGACACAGGATGCAAGACTCTGGATGGGCCTTCGCCCGTCCATTCCCGACTCTCTTCCCGTCATCGGCCCGTCCAGACGGGACAGCCGCGTGGTCTATGCCTTTGGTCATGGCCATCATGGTCTGACCCAGGCGGCGATCACGTCGCTGCTGGTCGCGGACTTGGTCGATGGGCGATCCGGCCCGATCGATCTGAAGCCTTATTCGGCACAGCGCTTCTGAAGGGGCCCGTTGTCGGGAATGCCGATCGGACCGTAGCAGTTTGGGCGCCGCAATCCTTCATACCCCGTCAGGCGGTCGGTTGAGGCGTCGTCGGCGTGACGGGGATCTCCGGCGGTGATGTGGGAGGCACCCCGACCGGTTCACCCGGCGGTGGTATATCGCCCGGCGTCGTGGGCGGAACGCCAATGGGTTCGGGCTGAGGAGCCTCCGGGGGGGTGGGGGGACTCACCGGTGCTGGATTGGGGTCCGCCGGCGTCGGCTCCGGGTAAGGCTGATTGGGCAAAGGAATGGGCATGAAGGCGGCGCTCCGCTATCTGATGCGTTCGTCGGGGTCCGTATAGGGCAATCACCAGCCAAGCCCTGGGTTCCCCTCGCGGCGCGGTCCCCATGAACTGTAATTCTATATCGAAAATCGGCAATGTATAAACAACCGGCTGGATATCGGCGCCGGAGACATTCCATCTGCAAGCTTAAGGCAGGGCGAGGTTCCAAGCCGTGTTCCAAGCCGTGGGCGCATTGGGTTCGAGACGTGTGCTCAGGTGCGACCAGGTCACTCTCATTCCCAGCGGCTGATGCAAAGGGCTTGAAAGGCCCGCAGAACGGCATTGTCGATCGCCGACGGCATCATCCCGGCTTCCCGCAATGCCAAGCCGTAGCGCCGGCATAAGGATGGGGCGCCGATCATGGTAACATGGTTGTCCGGAGCGCTGAATTCCGCGATCGCCTCCCTCACCTCCGCGCCAATCAGCAGCCCCGAAAGGTAATCGCTGATCTCCGCGGGAGACAGTTCTCCACACAGAGCGTAGCTGCGCGCCGAGAAGATGCGGCGCAGGATATGTCCTCCGATGCGGCTCTCCTGCGCAAGTCTGACACCGCGCAGGAAAGCCTCCTGGCTGTCGATCGACTGGTCCGGGATCAGCTTGCCGACGAGGGAGTTCGACTTCAGCAATGTGGCAACCTCGCCTGACATATAGGTGGCGAAATGCTCGATCCGCCCCTCCTTGACGGAGACCCACTTGCTGTGAGCGCCGGGAAGGACGACAAGGCCGCTGGATTGACCCATGGCGCCGAAGATCTTGAGTTCCTCGCCTCGCATCATGTCGGGCAAGGGATCGCGCACCGAGACGCCCGGCAGAAATATGAGGGGCGGCAAGCTGTCGCTATGCTTCACGACTGCTTGCGTGGCGATGTCGCTCAGGGAGGCGGGTGTCTGCGCATAGGGTGTTTCCACCCAGCCGTTCCGGCTGGTGATCATACCGGCGAGATAGATGCGGCTGGCCTTTGTCGCCCAATCCCCGACAATGTCGCGGAGAGCGTTTTCGAAAGCGCCGTCTCCGACATGGTTGATTCCTCTCGCCTCCTGCCGCTCTCCCTGAAGGGATCCGTCATGGGACAAGAGGAAGGCGTGGAAGGCCATCGAGGTCCATTCGATCGCAATGAACATGCTGAACCCCTCTAGTAGGCTGGCTTGACCGGGAACCAGTCTTTGCGCTTCTCGTCGAGGTAGGCTCCCACGATGCTGTCGACCGCATAGCGTCGCACCGCCTCTTCGTCGACTTCGACGCCGAGGCCTGGTGCGTCCGGGACCTGAAAACGTCCAAGCAGCAAAGCCGGAGGAGCGGGAGAGATGTCTCCACCGAGATAGGCACGTTCCGTATCGATGGCTAGGCTCATGTTGGGGATCGATGCTGCGAGGTGGATGTAGGCCGCCTGTGACAGCGCCAGTTCCGCGCCCGAGTGCAACGTCACCGGGATTCCAACAGCCTCGCAGATGGCCGCGGCCTTGATCGTCTGCCACAGCCCGCCTTCCTCGTGCGGATCGAGCAATACCACGTCCGCGGCCTCGGAGCGCACGATGTTGCCGATGTCAGACAGGGTATAGGCGCTCTCGTCGAGGGCGATTGGAACGGGCGTCGATCGCCGCAGGAGCGCATGGCCCGCCAGATCGTCGAGTTCCAGGGGCTGCTCCACATAGGCCGGGTCGAGGGCCCGCAGCTTTTCCAACTGCCGTCTGGCGGTGCCGGGTGTCCAGGCGCCGTTCACGTCGAGCCGCAGAGCCCGTGTTCCGATGGTTTCACGGGAGGCTGCGGCCAACTCGATATCGCTCGGCTCGTCGAACCCGATCTTGACCTTGAAGGTCTCATAGCCGGCGTCGAGGAACCGTCCGATCCGGTCCTTCAGCTGCTTCGCGTCCCTTGTGAAGAGATAGGCGGCTGCTTCCACATCGTTGCGCCAGCGCCCGCCCCAGAGGCTCGACAAGGGGAGCTTCGCCTGCTTGCCCAGGGCATCCCACATGGCCATCTCGAGGGCGGCGACCGCCATGACGGCCGCCCTCTTGTGGTGGTAATAGCCGGCGCCCAGAACATGCCGGTGCAGGCGCTCCACGTCGGCCACGGGATAGCCTAGTCCCACCCTGGCGACGACGTCGGAGAACACCGCCGGTACGGCTGCGATCAGCGAGATCGTCTCGCCCCATCCCACGATCCCCGCATCGGTCTCGATCCGGCAGATGAGCCGGGTCGTGCCGATCCTGCGGCCCGAACCCCACAGAATATCTTCCGTGAACGGGACCCGCACAAGGACATGGTGAATGGCTGTGATTCTCATGGCGGAAAGCCTCTTCAACGAAAGGCGGGTTGACTTGGAACTCGGTTCCAACATAATTCCAGCCATCCGGAAGGGTCAATCGGGCCAGAGGCTCATCCTTTCGACGGAGCTGTGATGGGACCCATGCAGGCGGAGCTGAAAGTCGACGATGAAGTCGAAAGCGGCGCTTCGGGGCCAGTTCCGGGTGTGCAGGCGCTGACGCGGGGCATTCAGCTCATCGAACTCGTGGCTTCGGCCGCGGCGCCTCCCCGATTCACGGATCTTCTTGAAGGCTCCGGCATGCCCAAGGGTACGCTCCACCGCACCCTCCAGGCGCTTGTCGACGAGCGGCTTCTGAAGCTCGACGGCCGGGATCAGACGTATCGCCTCGGTTCACGCCTGTTCCAATGGGCGCACCGGGTCTGGGACGATTTCGATCTGCGCGGCGCGGCCGAGCCGGAACTCGAACGCCTGCGGGACCTCACAGGCGAGACGGTGCGCCTCGGAATCCTCGATAGGGACGAGATCCTCTACATCGATCAACGCGAAGCCCCGCAGCCTGTGCGCCTCAGCAACGGCGTCGGCAGCCGGGCCAAGCCTTATGCGAGCGGTCTCGGCAAGGCGATTCTGGCGCATCTCTCGCTCGAAATGCGACGCAGGCTCCTGAGTGAGGCAGAGCTGCAGCGCCTCACTCCCCACACGATTGCGGATTTCCACGAACTGGTCAGTCAACTCGATCTCACCAAGGCTCGCGGCTATGCGGTTTCCATCGACGAGCAGAATATCGGCATCAGCTCAGTGGCCGCGCCCATTCTGGATCATGAGGCCAAGCCATTGGGTGCGATCGGCGTGATCGGTCCGTCCTTTCGGTTGCCGCCCGAGCGCCTTCATGCTCTCGGGCGCGACGTCATCGAAGCTGCCCGGCGGATTTCCGGCAATATCGGCGAGGTGGCGATGTCGCTGAATATCAACCCCCGGCCGCTCGGTGCCGACCGAGACGACGTGCGGTGTGCCATTCCCGCGAGTCTGTTCCTGGGCGAAGGGCCGCATTGGTCCGTCCAAGACCAGCAGCTCTATTTCGTCGACATTCTCGCGCCGTCCGTCTGCATGGGCGACCCTGTCAAGGGGTCCTACCGCTCCTGGCCGATGCCCGAGCTGACGAGCTTCCTGATCCCGCGCAAGGCAGGGGGGTTCATTGCCGGCATGCAGAACGAGGTGCGAGCCATCGATCCGGCGTCGAACGAGAGCATGGTGCTTGCCCGACCAGAGACCGGCCGCCCAGGCAACCGGTTCAACGATGGAAAATGCGATCGCCGTGGCCGGCTCTGGGCCGGCACGCTCGCCATCGACACGACGCCGGGGCAAGGCTCGCTCTGGCGGCTCGACCCGGACGGCCGGGTTCATGAAATGGACCGGGGCTTCCACGTCTCGAATGGCTTGGGCTGGAGCCCCGACGATCGTCTCTTCTACTTCACCGACACCGCCAAGCAGACGATCTACGTCTATGATTTCGACAGCAAGACCGGATCCATCGAGAACAGGCGCATTTTCGTGACCGTGCCCGAGAGCGAGGGCAAGCCGGACGGCTTGACCATCGATGCCGAGGGCTTCGTATGGAGTGCACATTGGGATGGTTGGTGCGTCACGCGCTATGACCCGAAAGGGCGGGTGGAGCGTGTCATCAACCTGCCGGTGCCCCGACCCACCAGCTGCGTATTCGGGGGTGCGGAGATGCAGACACTCTTCGTGACCTCAGCTCGCATTCGCCTGTCTGCGGGACAAATCGCCGATGCTCCGCTGTCGGGCAGCGTTTTCGCCATCGAGACCGGCATCAAGGGGCTGCCGGAAAACGTCTTCGGCGGGTGACGGATACTTCAGGGACACGCAATCGATATGGCCAAGCTAGAGCTTCATCAGGTGCGGAAGTCATTCGGAAATGTCGACGTGCTCAAGGGGATCGACCTGGCAGTCGAAGACGGCGAGTTCGCCGCTTTCGTTGGGCCGTCAGGATGTGGCAAATCCACGCTTCTGCGCCTGATCTGCGGTCTCGATGAGATCTCGTCCGGTCAGATGATCATCGACGGTCAAGTGGTGAACGACGTGCCCCCGGCCAAGCGCGGAATTGCCATGGTGTTCCAGTCATATGCGCTGTATCCGCACATGACTGTCGCCGACAACATGGGCTATGCCTTGAGACTGGCCGGCACTCCGCGGGAGGAGATCCGCCGTCGGGTCGAGGCGGCGGCCCGCGTGCTACGGATCGCCGAATACGTCGACCGCAAGCCACGTCAGCTTTCAGGCGGTCAACGTCAGCGCGTCGCGATCGGTCGTGCGATTGTTCGGGAGCCGAAGATCTTCCTGTTCGACGAGCCTCTCTCCAATCTGGATGCGGCACTCCGGGTCGAGATGCGCATCGAGATCGCGCGCATGAAGGAGCGTCTCGGCACCACGATGATCTATGTCACTCACGATCAAATCGAGGCCATGACGCTCGCGGACAAGATCGTGGTGCTCAACGCTGGCAAGGTCGAGCAAATCGGTTCACCGCTGGATCTTTACAACACTCCGGCCAATCGTTTCGTCGCAGGGTTCATTGGAAGCCCGCGGATGAACTTCTTGATCGTCCAGGGACACCGCCTCGATGGCGGACGGGTGAGAGTGCCCGGCGGTTCCGTCTCGTTGAACACGTCGCCGCCTGAAGCTGCCCACGAGATTGGCGTGCGCCCGGAGCATCTTGAGCTCTGCGCACCGGGAACCAGCAATGCTCTCGACGGTCGCGTCGCCATGACAGAGCATCTCGGCAGCGATACCTACGCCTATGTGGCGCTCGACGGCACCGACGAGATGATTGTCGTTCGCCTCGATGGAGAGCGCCCGATCAGCCAGGGCGAACGGGTAGGCGTCCTGGTCAATCCGGATGCCGTCCATGTCTTCTCAACGGACGGCCGGACGCTGGTTTCCGCAAAGCCGATGGCGAGGAATGCGGCATGAGCCTCCATCCTGAGCTCATCCCGCGCGTGACGGTGGATTGCGCCACCTATCCGAGCTTGAGGGAAAAAGGCGTTCTGATTACGGGAGGTGGGTCCGGGATCGGAGCATCTCTGGTCGAGCACTTTTGCGGACAAGGTGCACGCGTTGGCTTCATTGATCTGAGCCAGGATTACGCCCATGAGACGGCTCGGCGTGTTGCGGAAGCGACAGGGAACCAGCCGCATTATGAGGCGGCAGATCTGCGCGACATCCCGGCGCTTCGATCTGCCATCGGGTCACTTTCGGAACGGATCGGGCCAGTTCGGATCCTGATCAATAACGCCGGCAATGACGACCGCATGCCGATCGAAGACGTAACGCCCGAATACTGGGACGAGCGCTTCCAGACGAACCTGCGGCACCAGTTCTTCGCCGCGCAGGCCGTGATCGGCGACATGGCCCGAGCAGGGGGCGGCTCCATCATCAATATGGGATCGATCTCCTGGATGCGCGGAGCCTCCGGGCTGATTTTCTATACGACAGCGAAGTCTGCCGTCATGGGTTTGACCAAGTCGCTCGCACGAGAGGTCGGCGAACGCAACATCCGCGTCAATTCCATCGCGCCGGGCTGGGTCCTGACAGAGCGCCAAGTCGAGCGGGCGAAGCGCATCTATCAAGGCAAGTTTTCGGAATACCTCGAAGCACAGTGCCTCAAGGAGCATCTGTTGCCTCCGGATATTGCCCGGATGGCGCTCTGGCTCGCCGCCGACGACTCGCGTCTCGTTACGGCGCAGACGTTCATCGTCGACGGAGGGGTGGTCTAGCGCACGGCCATCCTCGGTCAAAGCACGTGCGCAGGAATATGGGGCTTTGCTCCGTATCGGGAGGAAGAACGATGAAACGATTCAAGTCGATCGCGTCCGCTGCCGTTATAGCAGCGAGTCTCGCCCTGCCGGGTCAAGCCGTCAAAGCCGCCGATGTCAGCTTCATGAGCTTCAGTTATGCGGAAGAGGCTGCCAAGCCATCCGTCGATGCATTGCTCAAGGGATTCGAGGCTCAGACCAAGCTCACAGTCGAGCCCCTGGGCTATGCCTGGGGTGACATGCAGAAGAACATCTTCCTGAGGGCGCGCTCCAAAACTCTGCCGAGTGTCGCTCAATTGTCAGAGCGCTGGCTGCCAAGCTTTGCCAACGTGGCTGGTCTCGTCGATCTGAACGAGGTCTATGGCAAGGACAAGCTGGCTGCGATGTTTGCTCCCGATGCCCTTGCCATGGGGCAGGTCGGCTCGAAGCAATTGGCCTTGCCGCTCATTTCCGGTTCCATCGGCCTCATTGCCAACAAGGCGGTGCTGGAGAAGGCCGGCGTGAGCAAGACGCCGACGACCGTCGAGGAGTTCCGGAGCGCCCTGGTGGCGGTGCGTGACAAGGTACCGAACTCGGTGCCATACACGATGGCAACCAAGAATAACGGTTCGATCCTGCTCGACTTCATGATCTGGACCTGGACCTTCGGCGGTGAAATCATCGACGAACAGGGAAAAGTGAAGATCGGGAGCACGGACGCCGGCAAGCAGGCGCTTGGCTTCATGGTTGGGCTGATGAAAGACCGTCTGGCCGCCCCCGAGATCGATCGACCCGATGCTCGTCGCCTTGTGGCGCAGGGAGCCTCCGCCTTCTTCTTCGATGCACCGCAGGCCAGGACGCACCTGCGCAGCTTCTCCGGCCAGGGGCCGGCCTTCGATGCGAACGTCCTGCCTCTCGCGACGCCGATCGCTATCGCCGGCCGGGAGCCCGCCTCGATTCAGTGGGGTCATCTGCTGGTGCAGTTCTCATCCACCGGCAAGGCCAATGCCGATGCGCTGGCTAGCCAGTTCATCACCTATCTGACGTCCGACGAGGCGCAATCCAAGTTCCCGCTTGAACAGAGCGCTCTTCCTGTCACGAAATCCGCACGCGCCGATCCGAAGGTGGCGGGCGACGCGTTCCTGACGGCTTGGGCAAAGGCTGCAGGCAACCCTCGCCGTAACGAAGTCGGTATTTGGCCGAACGCTGCCGAACTCACGCAGATCATCGGCGAGGAGGTGCAAGGCGCGTTGCTCGGCCAGAAGAGCATCGACGATTCGATCCAGTCGATGCAGAAGCGACTTGAGACATCCATGGCGAATGTCAGCAAGCAGAACTGACCGGCATGGCTGGCTGCCCTTGGGGGCAGCCAGCCGCGATCCACACGCCTCTCTTTGCACGTGATGATCCCATGACCCTTGCCGCCGAGATCTCATCCGCTTCCGAGGCCACCCAGGTTTCGCCGCATGCCGTCCGCGGTGGTCTCATGGCCGGCCAGCGCCGCATTGGCCTGCTGCTCCTCCTTCCGGCGGCGGTCGCTTTCGGAGGCATTATTCTCTATCCCTTCCTTCAGGCACTGGCGCTCTCACTCTTCGAATACACGCTTGAGACGCAAGCACCTCGGTTCGACGGCCTAGGGAACTTCGCCAAGATCGCCGCGACGCCGGATGTCTGGCAGGCATTCCTGACGACTGCCATCTATGTGTTCTTCACGACCACTGGGACGCTCATCCTGGGACTTGCATGGGCGCTTATCCTGAACCAGCCTTTCCGCGGCCGAGGGTTGTTGCGCTCCCTGTCGCTCCTTCCCTGGGTGTTGCCGAGCACGGTGAGTGCCTTCATCTGGGGATGGATCTTCAACAGCCGCTACGGGGTGCTGAATGCGTTTCTGCTGGAGATAGGCTTCATCGCCATGCCGCAGGCCTGGCTTTCCACCTCTGCGGGAGCCATGGTTGCCGTGATCATCACCAAGATATGGTTGTCGATCCCGCTCTTCATGGCCTTCTTTCTGGCGGGGCTGCAGAATCTGGATCGGGAGCAGGTCGATGCAGCCCGCGTCGACGGGGCCAACAACTGGGCAATCCTACGAGATCATGTTCTGCCCCATCTCCGCCCGGTGCTGATCGTCGTCGTGGTGCTCGGCGTCATCGGAAATCTGCAGCAATTCGACACGATCTATGCCTTGACCGGAGGCGGGCCGGTGCGCGCGACCGCGGTTCTCTCGGTTGAAGTCTACCGTCGCGCCTTCGAGCAATGGGATGTCGGGTTGGCATCGGCGATCGGCGTCCTCTGGGTGGCGACCCTGCTGCCGCCCGCATTCCTGTATCTGCGCATGCTGGTGAAAGGCGCCTGACATGTTCGATCTTTCCGGCACTGTCTCCAAGGTGGTCTTCGGCCTGACGCTCGCGCTGATCGGCCTCTTTCTGTTCTTTCCACTCTATTGGTTGGTGATTTCCTCCGTGAAATCGAATGCCGAGCTCTACAGCATCGTTCCGACGCCGTTCCCGACCCATCCGACGATGGCGCATTTCGTGACGGCACTGACGACGGGCAAGCTGCCGATGTACCTGTTCAACAGTCTGATTGCCTCGGGATCGAGCGCGGCCCTCAACACGCTTCTGGCGCTTTACGCGGGCTACAGCTTCGCAAAGTATCGCTTCGCCGGGCGGCAGCCGGCGATGCTCTTCATGCTGTCTGCGCAGATGTTTCCGTTCGGCCTGCTTCTGATCAGCATCTATCCGCTGATGAGCGAGGCCGGCCTCCTGGACACCCGTCCTGGGCTGATCCTGAGTTACATCGTTTTCGCTCTGCCCGTCTCCACCTACATGCTCTATAGCTATTTCTCGCAGGTCCCCGACGAGTTGATCGAGGCTGCGCGGGCGGACGGGGCCAGTGATCTGCGCATCTTCCACACGATCGTCATTCCGATCTCGATCCCGCCGATCGTGACGGTATTCCTCTACTCGTTCATGTGGTCCTGGAACGACCTTCTCTATTCGATGACGCTCATCGTCTCGGACCACAAGCGGACCGTTGGGCCTGGATTGCTGCTCACCTATCTGAACGAAGTCAACTCCGATTGGGGCGGCGCGATGGCAGCATCCCTCTTGGCGTCGGCCCCCATCGTGGCGGCTTTCCTCTTCCTCCAACGATACTTCATCCAGGGCGTTACGGCAGGAGCTGTCAAATGAAGACCCCGCTTTCAGGTGCTTTCCCCGTCCTTGCAACTCCCTTCCGCTCTAATGGCGCTATCGATGAAACAGACTTTCTGTCGATCATCCGCTTTGCGCTTGAAAGCGCTGTCGATGGGGTCGTCTATCCGGGTGTGGCCAGTGAAGTGGAGACCCTGAGCGAGGAGGAGAGGCGTAATCAAGTCGATCTTCTCGCCCGAGAGATCGACGGTCGCATTCCCATCATCATCGGCGGCAGTGATCCCGATCCCGCCGTGGCCGCCCGGCACGTCAACCATGCGGCGGAGATTGGTGCTGCCGCCGTGATGGTGATGGCTCCCGGGCATCTCGGAAACTCAATCGAAGCTCAGACCGAATATTTTCAACACGTCGCTGCGAATGCAACGATCCCGATCATGTTGCAGAACCAGCCCAAGCCCATCGGTGCCGGGTTGACGCCGGAGGAGGTGGCGGCCGTAGCGTCTGCCGTCGATAGGGTCCGGTACATCAAGGAGGAAACGCCACCTTGCGGACAGCACCTCACGCGGATCAAGAACGCAGTGGGCGGTTCAGTGGATGCGATATTCGGAGGTGCGGGTGGACGCTATGTCATGGACGAGATGGCCCGTGGCGCAGCCGGCACCATGCCTGCTTGTGAACTCGCGGACATCCACGCCATGATGATCAGGTCATGGCACCAGGGCGATGTCGCGACCGCGCGGAGGCTGTACTCCGTCTCGCTGCCTCTTCTCACCTTTCAGGCGATCTTCCGCATGCATATGACGAAGGAGGTTCTTCGTCGGCGTGGAGTCGTTCGCAATACCTTCGTCCGTGCCAAGGGGCCAAAGCTCGACGACGGCGATCGAGCCGAGCTCACCCTCCTGCTTCAGGAGGCATCACTTCCTTACAAGCACCATCGTCCGGTTTGACCGATCATGAGCAAATCAGTCGACGCCATCGTTAGGGTCGAGACCTTCATCATCTCCATTCCGCGCGAGATTCCCTATCTCGGGCCATTGAAGGAGGGAGAGTCCGTCAACGAACGCGGTTACCTGGTCCGCAAAGGCAATCGTACGATCTATCCGTCGACGGACATGACCCTGCTCATCAAGGTGACAGGGGAGAGCGGCCATGTAGGCTGGGGTGAATGCTATGGGATCGTGGCGCCGGAGGCAACGAAGGCGATCATCGACGACGTCCTCGGGCCCGTCATCATTGGACGCGATCCGGGAGACGCTGTGGTGATCCACGAGGATCTTTACGATCTCATGCGGGTGAGGGGCTTCTTCGGGGGATTCTACGTGGATGCTCTCGCCGGAGTCGATATCGCCCTTTGGGACCTCGCTGGCAAGAATCTTGGCGTCTCCGTCTCGACGCTGCTCGGTGGGCGGCGCCATTCGACGATCCCGGCTTATGTGTCAGGCCTGCCAAGGGCCACCCTGAAGGAGCGGTGTGATCTTGCCGCCGAGTGGGTGGCCAAGGGCTTTCGTGGCATCAAGTTCGCGGCGGTCGTATCCGACGACGGAATCGTGCAGGAAATGCTCGCCCTGCGTGAGGCGGTCGGGCCCGACATCGACCTCATGGTCGATCTGCACTGGAAGTTCGAGGCCTCGGAAGCCATACGCCTGATCAGACGCCTGGAGATCTCGAACCTGTACTTCGCCGAGGCCCCATGCCAGCCAGAGGATCTCGAAGGTCAGACCCGGGTTGCGAGGAGCATTGGCGTGCCTTTGGCGCTCGGAGAGGAATGGCGCACCGTCTACGAGTACCGGCCAAGGCTTGAGGCCCGCTGCATGAGCGTCATCCAACCTGAGATCGGGCACACCGGTATAACCGAATTCATTCAAATCGGCCGGATGGCTCAGACGTTTCACATCAATACCATCCCGCACGCATCCATCAGCGTTGGCATCTTCATGGCGGCGAGCCTTGTGACGTCATCGGCTCTCCAGCGCGTTCCCTATCATGAGTACCAGCATTCCGTTTTCGACCGGAACCTCGCCTTCACGGAGGGCGTCATGGGCTGCGCGCAAGGACATTACACAGTCCCGACCGGGCCGGGCCTCGGTGTCGAGCCAGCAGACGCGTTGTTCGATTTCGTGATTGCCGAAGGGCGCACCTCTGCGCGGTGATGGAGTTCCCGGCCAGACTCAAACCAATCAGTCCAGGCTGACCTTGAAGCGGACCAGGTCCCTGTTCATGGTGGGGCGCTTCGCCTGCCAATTGAAGCGAGTCATGTAAAGGTAGAAGGTCCTCCCGACCGTCTGGAAAACCGGTGACGGGCTGTCGTGATCGATGATCGAGGGATAATCGTAATAGGCTTTCTTCTCGGTGGTGCCCCATGGCGGGTCGAACGGGGCAAGCAAGGAGGCTGCCGACCAGGTCCGAAGATCCGGCGAAGTCGCATAATAGATGCCCCCAATGTCATCCACCCGCGTGGACCACACGACCATCCAGAGGTTCCTGGATTCCAGTCGAATCAGGGACCGAATCTTGCCAGTGATGTCGCCGTTTCCGAGGCGGTCGCATATGGCCTGAACGGGGCTCTGGCCATCGACCGGGTAAGGGTTGGGTGGAGGGACGAAGCGGCCTTCGCTCATCACCCGCCAACCGGCCACGAGATCGGACCTCGGGGCGCGGAACAGGCAGTTCCCGCGTCCGCCCGGGGTTGCGGCGTCCTCCGTCCAGGCAACGAAATAGGCGTGTTCTCCATCGAACACGGTATTGGAGAGCGTGAGGAAGCCCGCCGCCTTCGTGCCGGTGTCGAAGCGCGTGTTCGACCCGGCGATAAGACGTCGGTTGCGGGGCAGCAGCGTAAAGGAGAAGTCCCGCTCATTCGCCTCGAGAGCCACGAGCGAAAGGTACCAGCATTCCGGCTTGCCGGTCCCCTTGGCGCAAAGCCCCTCATGGCGGAGCCCGGAGAATTCCTGACTGGCCAAACCGAGAACACGGCCGTCATCGAGAGGGATGAGGCTCTGCACCCAGAAGCGATCATCGAAGGTCGAGGGATCGGCCGATTCTCCGCCTTGGGAGACGACGGAACAATCAGGACGCAGATCGGCAAAGCTTGAGCCTTCCAGAACCCTGTTCCGGAAATGTGCCGCGATGAGGACAACGGAACCGTCTCGCCGGCGATAGGCTCTAGCGGGCGAATCAGGGATCGTGCGCCAGTCGCAGCGCTGCCGCTCATAGCTGTAGACCACCTCAGGTTCGGGAGAGATCCGGAAGTGAAGCGGTTCGCCCGCGATTGCCGCCCTGCTCATCATCACGAGAAGAAGCACCGGCCATGCGAGGGCGTTCCAATGTCTCGTCCTCATCATGGATCTTCATCCCAGAGCATTTTTCGGCGAAGTGGATCCGGTTCGCCGTTGACAATGCGGCAAGCCAAAGAAGAGAGATGATTCCACGCGAGCGGAAACAGCTCTAGATGGGAGCTGCAATCCGATGCAGGAAGGAGGCCGGTTGCAGGCTGTTCGCTGTCAGGAAGTCCAGATACCGCGACGCTGCCTCCCTCCGATGCCGGTCATAGGCGTCCGGATCGAACCGGATCATCTTCTTCAGGCTGGAGCGGGTGAGCGGCTCCGTCAGGTCGGCTGCCGCGACATGCGGGACGCCCGTGTTCTCGCAGAGCTCCCGGGTCCGGGAATCGATCGTCACAGTCAAGCCCATGCGCTCCGCTTGAAGGGCCAGGGCGACACCATGGTAACGGGACCCGACCGTGAGGTCATGCCGGCGCAACGTGTCCATCCAGGCTGGAACGTCATAGAAGGAGCGGACGTAATTTCGGCACCAGGCCTTGAATTCCTCGAAGGAATAATGCGGCACGGTATGGTTGTGGATTTCCTTCAGCGCATGGGGATCGATCCCGTCGAAGATCTCCCGGGAGACCCGGATCATCTCTCCCATCGATTGAACCACATACTGGCCCGGGTACATGGGATCCATCATGAGTCCGATCAGCTGATGCTCGATCTCGCGGGTCTTCAGCCAAGCCTGATGTCCCGCGGCGATCGAGATGGAGCGCGGCAGAGAGAGGTCTGACCAATTCTTGTGGATCCTCTGGCCGAGGCCCGGATTCGGGTTCGTGAAATAGGAAGGGCAGCCGCCGGCAACCGAGCCATGGATTGCCAGCTTGGCGAGCTGCGACGTGGTGAACGCGCCGCGCGTGTAGATGTTCGAGCCGGCCGAGGACGGATTGGAGCGCGCGATGACTTGGGCCCACCGACGGGTCCCATCGGTCAGCTGGATGTCCTGATCGTAGCTGTCTGCCTGGGCGCCAAGCCCAATGGCGACAATCGGCAGACCCGCTTTCTCCAGGTTGTCCGCCATGTTGCCGTAATCCGTGTGTCGCCCCAGTTGGTTGGCGCATGGAATGACGATGATGTCGGCATTCTCTTTCAGGTTCTCGGCCGAAGCGCTCCAGCTGAAGAACTTGACCGGATTGGAAATGTGGCTCGCGATGGCATAGACGAAGGCTAGATTGCCGTTGTTATGACCGATCCCATTGTAGAGATCATCGAAGGCAGCATTCGAGTAGAGCCCCAGGGACGGATGCTTCCACAGAACTGCCACCCGCAGAGGTTTGGCAGGAGCCTTTGGCTTGGGAGCAGGTTGGTCGAGCGGCTTGTCTACAATCATCTCGACGAGCATAGGGAATCCCTCCTGGGATCGGGTGTTTGCCGGGTCGTGTCGGCCGACTGCCGATGGTGGGGCAGGTCGGTGCCGAGCTCCGGAGGCGTATGGGCTGGTGAGGGTCTCGGCTAAGCCGCTTCCGCTCTGCGCAGCTTCAGGCTGTTCTCCCACGACAATGCGTGCCGGATGATCGTCTCGAGATCGTCGAGCTTCGGAGACCAGTTCAGGGTCGCACGGATGCGGTCGGCGCTGGCGATCAGTGTGGCGGGATCACCGGCGCGTCGCGGAGAAAGGTTCGTCGGGAAGTCGACGCCCGAGACCTTTTTCACGGCCTCGACGACGTCGTGTACCGAGTATCCGCGGCCATAGCCGCAATTGAACACGGTGCTGTTGCCGCCGGAACCGAGATAATCAAGGGCGAGCACATGGGCTTGGGCTAGGTCCGATACGTGAATGTAGTCACGCAGGCATGTGCCGTCGGGCGTGGGATAATCGGTGCCGAAGATGTCGAGGTGGGATCGCTCTCCAAGAGCCGCCTGGGTTGCGACTTTGATGAGATGGGTTGCATGGCGTGTGCTTTGACCGCTGCGGCCCTGAGGATCGGCGCCCGCGACATTGAAGTACCGGAGGGCCACGAAACGCAGAGGATGTGCACGTGCCACATCTCTCAGCATCATCTCGGTCATGAGCTTCGATGAGCCATAAGGTGAGACGGGGTTGAGCGGCGCGCTCTCGGAGATCGGGCTCTCCTTGGCATCGCCATAGACGGCGGCAGTCGAGGAGAAGAGGAACTGCTCGACGCCATTCTGCACCGCAGCGCTGATAAGCGACCGCGATCTGACCGTGTTGTTCATGTAATATTTCAGAGGGTCGGCGACAGAGTCCGGAACGACGATGGAACCCGCGAAGTGAGCAATTGCTTTGATGGAGTGCTTACGGATGATCTCCGCAACGAGGGGCTCGTCACCCGCGTCGCCTTTGATGAAGGTCGCAGCCGGGTGAACCATCCAGTCGAACCCGGTGCTGAGATCGTCCAGGACCACCACGTCCTTCCCGGCGTCGGCCAATGCCAGGACCATATGGCTTCCAATATAGCCGGCGCCGCCTGTTACCAATACAGTCATGAACGACCTCGTACGTTGCTGTGACCTAAAGAGAAGTGAAAGGGAGGCCAGAACACATCCGGCCTCCTGCTGAGACAATCAGGCAGCCTGCAACTCACGAAACTCGCTCCGCCTCATCACGGGCTGCATTTTCGTATCCGCACCGTTCTCGACCAGGAACTGATGCATTTCGCGGTAAGTATGATGATAGGCGCGGTTGAACTTGTCGAAGAGCGACTGATCCCAGTAGTCTTCGAGCCTGAACTCCTTGCCGGAGAAGACGTCGAAACTCGGGATCTGATAGGTCTCCGCGAATTCGACCGTCCGGCTGTCATAGGTGAAGTAGATGGACGGGACGCCATTCGCGAGGGCCATCAGGTTGCCATGGAGGCGGTACCCGAGGACAAGATCCTTCTGCTGGACGAGATTCTCGTAGTCCGCAACCACGTCGGAATAGAACAACCTCTCTCGATGGAGCTTCTCCATGGTTTCATCGAGGTACCAGTCGTTGACCTGCTTGTCGCCACGCAGGGCCTTGAACGCTTCCTCTCGCTGCTCCGCCGTGCCGAGAACGATCTTTTTCTCCTCGACCTCACCCTGCGCCATCAGCACCACGTCGAATCGGTCCGCCAGGCCTTTCACGAGGTCGCGATGGAATGTCAGGTATTGCTGGATGTCGCGAGCATAGGTGGACGAGACCTCGCGGCGAACCGTGATTCCGGCCGTCCGGATGTTCTCCAGAGGAGGCAGACGGATGTTCAGGTCGGGATTGTTCCGGCGGAACGCGGTCGGGCAACCGACGATGCGAATATTCTTGATCCCGAGATCCCAGAGCACCTGCGCCGAGTAGGCGCCGCGAACGCCAATGGAGGTGGTGGAGTCGGCCATGATGCGAAGGACGGTCTTGGTTTCCTCCGACAGCTCAATCTTGCCCCTGACTGGCGCCTGAGCTCCAATGCCCCAGGCTATAACCGGTATCTTGAGCCTCTTGAGAACGTCGGCCGCCTGGTCCCAGACCATATCCTTGTGGACATAGTTCGACCCCCGCAGGAAGACATAATCGTACTCGGCATTGATCCGGTCGATCTGGGTCAGATCCGGGTTGGCGATCTCCAAAGCATCGAGTTTGTCGTAGTTTAGAAGCTTCAACGATGAGTCGAAGACGAAGGCGTCCCCGATGTTGTGGTAATGGTCGATGCTGCGCTGAATATCCTTGTGCCGGTACCAGCGGACATTGTCGTGGTTGTAGACTTCGCCCGAAGGGCTGATGACGAGAATACGCTTCATGATTGTGCCTCCAAATATCTTCGCCAATAAGAGACTAAGCCGTCAGCGCGACTGCCGACGAGCTCGTCGCCTTCTTCGCGGCAAGTTCCTGATAGAGATTGAGATGGATCCGGGCGCATTCCTCGTAGGTGATCGGGTGCCCGATGCCCGCGCGCAGGTCGTTCCAGAGCTTGGGACTCGTCAGCGCTTCGGTCATGCGGTCGACGAGATCCTGTGACGAGCCGACGCGAAAATGAAGCCCATTGACGCCGTCGACGATCTTCTCGGCCATGCCGCCGATATTGCTGCAGATCATGGGACGTCCGTGATGGAAGGATTCCTGGATCACGATCGGCGAGTTCTCCCACCAGATCGACGGAATGATGGTCCAATCGATCGAGCGCATAAGGCGCGGCATCTCGCTGTTCTGGTAGGATCCATAGAACCGGACCCGCGATCCGGCGCGCTCCACCAGCTTCCTGATCTTGTCCTGAAATGCTTCCGGCTGCCGCTCCAAGTTCCCGCCGAAGATCATCAGCTGGGCATCGTCGCCCCAGACAGCGTCCGGGATGCACGTGACCGCGTCGAGCAGCACATCGACGCCTTTGAACTGTGTGATCTGACCGAAATAGCCGAACCGGGAGCGCCGCCCACCCCGTTGAGGCAGGCTTCGCGGTGGGGCGGTTTCGGCAATGTCCAGGCCGTTTTCGATGACGACGAAGCGAGAGCGGTCGAGTCCCCACTCCACATAGCGGTCGACGAGGAACTGGCTGGGCGACACGAAGAAGTCGGCCACGTCGAGAAGCCCTCGGATGAAGTGCTCGCGGCGCAGGAAGCGTGCTGGAGAAACGTCCGGAAAGCAGGCGTTGCAATCCGATGGCGAAGCCCTGTGGCAGAGTTTCGTCCCGCCGGTCTTCACCATTTGCCCATGATGGCTGCAGATCGACAGGAATTCATGGAACGTTATGACGATCACGCAGTCCGGAAGCGCGCGGCGAACGGCATAGATCATTTCGAGACCTAGGCCGATGAAGTGATGGAAGTGAACGACGTCCGGCCTCAGGTCCTTCAGAACACGCAGGAAATCGCGCTCGATTTCCTCCGTGTTCCTGTTCGAGATGAGGAAGTGGTCATACTCGTCGGCATGATAGAGAAACTCACCTTCGGTCTGCCGAAGGCTCATGAGGGCTGTTCGGCTGTGCCGTGCGACCGGGTGCCCGACGCGGGCGAGGAAACGGGATTCGACGTTGCCGATCCTGTTGAGGCCTTTGTGCAGGTTATACGCGGCGATCTCGGCGCCCCCGAGCGAGAAGCTCGGATGACCGTGGGAAACGATGAGGACGCGGGGAGAGGGGTTGGACATGCTTTCACTACCTCATATTGTTGATGAGGAGCGACCATTTTCGGTCAAAGCTCCAGCGGTCGACTTTCTGAGCCAGGCGGTGCGCCGGGAAGGCCGATGGCCCGACATCGCTGTCGGCCGAAATCATCTCGACATCAGGGAGCCAGACCGCAGGCGTCCCGCCGAGCCTCATCTTAAGGCAGAGGTCGCGCCCCTTCTCGCCAGAACCCAGATAGGAGCGGGTGAAGCCGCCGACTGACGCGACGGATTCGCGCGAGACGATGCAGCACGAGAGCGATCCGGCGATGACCTCCGTCGGCTGCGAGCCGCGCACGACATCGCGCGGGTATCCAATATAGCGGTCGACGAGCTTCTGCTCCTCCTGATCGAGCCACGTTCCCGCGAAGCGGATGGAATTGTCTTCGTAGAGGATTGTGGGGCTGATCAGCGCCTTGCCGCCGCGGTTGCGATAGGCCCGTTCCAGCGATGAGATCCACCCAGCCTGGCGTGGCAGGACTCCGGCGGCGAGAAAGATCAGCGTTTCTGCCTTCGTCGTCTGGATGGCGGCCTCGAACGCGTCGCAGGCATCCTGCACGCCCGTCGCGCCGATCACCCGGACCTTGATTCCGTAGAAGCGCGAGAGCCGTTCCGCTTCCGGGGCTATGCTGTCGAATGCCTCCAGGGGCACAGCGACGATGATCGGCATCTCCTTCGTCTCTGCGTCCAGGGCGAGCAGGGATAGGGTCACGGCCGCTTCCTCAACATCGCTTCCGGCTCCGATCACCAAGGCGCGGTTGGCCTCTGAATCGTCGAAATCGAAGTCGCGGATTTCCATGACGGCCGGCGCAGGTGCGGCCATGGCCTGCATCATGGGGCCGATATGGCGCTCGATGGCGGCTCCGGCCGCTGCCGTCCGCGGGTCGAGGGGCGAGATGAGCCGTTCGAGGGATCGGCGGGACATGCCGCGAAGCGGCGTGAGAGGATAGAACGCGACGGTATCGCCGACGGCCATCTCGAAATAGACCGGTCCATCCGCGGCCGATTGCGGGCCGGGAACGAAGGCCAGGAAGCCGTGATCGTTGCGGGCCGGGTCGAGACGTCCGGCGAAGAGGTTGTTGTGCTGGAACGCCGATGACACGTCCGATCGGGGGAGGCGGGTCCAGGTCTCGTCGATCCGCTGCTGGATTGCGCCGGCCCGCAAGGTGAGGGAATCCACATGGCCTTCCGGATCGAGCAACCAGCCGGCCACCAGCATCCCGCCGCCTGGAATCTCGGCCGCCATGTCCATGCCGATGCGAACCGGCAACTTGAGGTCCGATACGGTGTCGCGCCCGTCGAAGCGTTCTCCGGCCCGCCGAAGTGTCAGCATGGTGTCCGGGTTGGCGTTCGCGCGGACGAGACCGTCCCGGATGTGGGCGGGAACATCCGTCGGGGAGAGGAGGACGCGGCGATCATAGATCTCGAGACTCCGCCACCCATCCCGTCCGCGAAAGAACAGCGTCTTGAGCTTGCCCGGATCAATCGCCGATGCTCCCGTGTCGAGCAGGCCCACAAAGCCCTTGCCTTGCTCCCCAAGGTCGTTGCGGGGGACGGAGGCCGACTTGAAGTCGCCCGCTATCAATCCCTCGTGGGCCGCAAGGACCCGGACCCTGTCGCAAGGCAGATCGGTGGCCCAACCCTGGAGGAACACTTGGCCTGTATCGATCGAGCCGATGACCTCGATCCATCCATCCACCGGGCCGGCGGCTCCGAGGACCGATATGGCTGCCTCCAACCGCTTCTGACTGGTCTTCCCGCCGATCAGCGCGTGAATGATGCGGTCGATGACAATCGACGACCGATTGCCGGCATCGGCGGAGATGATTGAGATCAACGTGCCAAGTGGGACTGCCGGCTTGATCAGGGTGTAGCGGATAGGCGGTCCGCTGCGCCGCATCACCACGGAGCGCAGGCGAACCTTGGCGGCAAGGCGAATCGGCACGATGGAGACGAAACCAATCGCAGCATCCGCAGGCGCGTCCCTGCGAGCCCAGCTGACGGTATCAGCCTTCATCGACATGGAAGGATCGCCGTTGAGCAACGTTTCGACCTGATCGGTCATAGCGTCGGCTACGCCGGCAATCAGGGCAAGATCGTCGCCGATCGGAGTGACGAGGGCGCTCTCGCCGTCCAGAGGCAAGTTGCGCATGTCTAGAGGTTGCGTGCTGTATTGCATGGGATCCCTGAAATTCCATTCGATGACCGATTTCGCTCGTGCCTCAAGGCGCGGTCACCAAGGAGGATGACGGAGAAGGACGACAAGCGCCGCGACGGTGCTCACGGCGGAAATTCCCCCGAACGCCATCAAGAGCGTGACGGCCCTTTTCATCGGGCGATCGACGGATGATCCAAGGTCATCGATCTGCTTTCCGAAATCTGCCAGCACCCGGTCGAAGCGCATATGGAAGACTTCGATATCGGATATCTTCTTGGCCAGGTCAGATTGATTGGCCCGAACGGCGTCGAGAGCCGCCGCGATGCCATTCTCCTCGCCGACGATCTCGCCGATCTGCGCCGAAGTCCCCCGAAGGCTCTCGACCGCCTCACGCTGCAGAACCTGAGATCGCCTTTGCGCTTCAATGAGCAGGTCGAGCCGGTCGAACACGCGGTTCAGGGGCGCGTTGATCGCGGCCTCGGCCGCGCGCTCGTCCTGACTCGGAGGCTGTAGAACGAGTTCCTCGCCGGTCGAGGGCGAGGTCGCCATGACTGCAAGGCCGGCCGTACCCTGTCCGACGCCGTCGGGCAGCTCGACTTCGAAGGCGTATCCACCGTCGCCGATTCCGTTGCGACGCAGATCGACGCGCGGCATGTCAGCCGTGGCCGACGCGATGATCGCACCATTCAGGGTGATCCGAATGAGGAGACGTTCCGTCGGGCGTGCGCGATCCCAGACCCATCCGTAGAGGCGCCGCCCTTCGATAGCATCGACGCGGCCCTGAAGCTGCGGGCCCACGGGAACGGTCACGGCGTTCTTCGACTGTGCTGTGCTCATGCGGCGTTCGCCTTCAGTTCGATGATATCGGCGCCTTTGAGGAGGCTGCGATAGAGAGAAAGGTGGCATTCCGCGACTTGCGTCATGTCGGCCGGCGGGTTGATCCCCTTCACGAGGCTCTCCCAGAGGCCCGGTGTCTCCATGGCCTGACGCATGGTGCGTGCGAGCACGGATGGATCATCGGGACGGACATGCAGACCGTCGATCCCGTCCCGGACGGCTTCCGCCATTCCGCCTATGCCGCTCGCGATGACGGGGCGCCGATGTGCGAACGCCTCCTGGATCACCAGCGGAGCGTTCTCCCACCAGACCGACGGCACCACGACCCAGTCGACGGCAGCCATGAGGCCAGGAATGTCCTCACGCCCGTAGGGCCCGAGCCTCACAACCTGACGCTCCGTCTCGTCGAGAAGACTGTCGACCTTCGCGACGAACTCCTTGGCCTGGAAGGGCGCGCCGCCATGCAGGCGAAGCTCGAAGTCACTGACGCCGTCCGCGATGAGACGCTGGGCCGCCTTGAGGAGAACGGGAATGCCCTTCCAAGGGTTGAGGTTGCCGAAATATCCGAATACGGCCCGCCTGCCCGAAGGAGCCGCCCGATGGGGCGTGGGAACGACGGCAGGCCGACCGTTCGGGATGACCTCGATCGAACCGGACGGCACCCCCCAGGCCACAAATCGCTCCTTGAGGAAGCGGCTGGGAGCAACGAACCGGTGAACCTGGTCGAGATGTGTCCGAACATACATCTCTCGCAGGAGAAACCGATCCGCCGAGATGTGCGGGAAGCACCCGTTGCAGCGATGGGGCGTTGCACGGTCGCATCGTTCCTTCCCTGCCGTCCGCATCATCAGCCCGTCATGGGCGCAGATGGGATAGTAGTCGTGGAGCGTCATCACGATGCGAGTGTTCGGAAGAATACGGCGCACGAGTGCGATGAACTCCACCCCGACGAGCAGGACGTGATGGATGTGCACGATGTCAGGACGAAAATCCTCGAGCAGGCTGACCAGATGAGGCACGACGCCGTAAGCATCGATCTGGCTCAGGTTGAACTGGTCGAAATGACCGCACCACATGACGACTTCGTCCGGGGCTCCACTGGGCGACTGGAAGCTCGTTCCCGGCCTTTGACCACGATGGAGATTGTTCGTGGCCGCCAGGAACAGCGCTTCGACGTCAGGACGCGAGCGGTACTCACGGAAGAGATCATGAGCGAGGATCTCCGTCCCGCCGGGGTGAAAATCCGGGTGATTGTGGGCAACGACCAGAACGCGTGTTGTCACGGGGTCTACTCCGGCTTCACGGCAATGATGACATCCTGGTAGTGATCGCTCGCGATACCGCGCCAATGGCCGAGGCTCAGGCGGCGGATCTGGAGGCCGGCCTTCGTCAGGATGTCCTCGATGATTCCGGCATCGAAGCCGATGGCACCGAGTGGCGCCGAAGGATCGCCGTACCATGTGCCGGGAGTCTTCCCCCGCGTGAAGCGCGGACGGGCTGCCTGCCTGTCCGGGTCTCCTGCGGCGACGACGAAGGCGGTCAGGAACAGGCGTCCGCCGGGTTTCAGCAGGCGCATGACCTCACGCGCGTATGCGGAAATCTCCCCCTCCGGCAGATGAGTCGCCACCGACACCATCGTGACAAAGTCGAACTTCGCGTCGGAAAACGGCAGGACGATCTCATGTCCGGCGATTGCCCCGCCAGGGTTGTACAGCTCGTGAGCGACATCCACGCGGCAGAACCGGAAGTTCGGATAGGACGCGGTAATGTTCTGCACGCACCACTCGATGCCCGCATTGACGGGATCCACGCCCTCGTAGAGAGCTGTCTCTGGATCGAGGTACTGCGTCAGAGGAACGGCCATTCGGCCGATTCCGCATCCGACGTCGAGTACGGACTCGGAAGGCAGAAGTCCGCCGAGGCGAATGAAGTGGCCGAGATACTCGGCGCCGATCGCGCGGTAATCCCCATCACCCACGAAGACGTTCTCCGGCGGCGGAGCCGGAAGGGAATCATTCTGCCTGATTTCTTCCATCAGGCTCTTGAGGCCCAAGTCCACATCCGGAATCGGCTTCGGTGCACGCGAGGCGTTCGTGAGATCGAACTGCGCATTCATATGGCGGCATTCCTTCCTTTGCGAGGACGTCCTGTCTGCATTGCGGTGATCATGACTTCGCGCCAGCGCTCAGTATGAAGAGCGCAATTGTACTGCCAGGCGATCCCGCGCATGTACTCGGCGTTGAGAGACATCGACTTCCGTTCGAGATGGTAGAGTTCGATGTCGGGGACGTAGGCGATCTTGCGCTCCGTCATGGTTATTTTGAGGCAGAGATCGCTGTCTTCGTAATCTCCGACCACATAGTCCTCCGTGAAGCCCCCGACGGATTCGAATAATGCTCTCGTCGTGACGAGGCAGGCGCCGGTTACGGCCGGTACCACGCGCTCCTCGCAGGCCGGAGCGTAGTCGCGCGGCATGCCCTTGTGAAAATGCTGGTTGAGCCAGTAGCCGCGATGATCCTGCGAGAAGTACATGCCCGCGTGCTGGATCGATCCGTCCTCAAAGAGAAGTTTCGGTCCAACGGCGCCGATACGGCGGCGTCCGTTCAGACGCGAAGCCATGGCTTCCAGCCATCCCGGAGAGACTGGAATGATGTCGGAATTGACCAGTGCCAGAACCTCGCCCTGAGCAACGGACACACCAACATTGTTGGCGCGGGCGTATCCGCCGTTCCTCTCCATGATGACGAGAACGAGGGGAAGACCGTAAATGAGATGAAGGCCGCCCAGGAGATGCTCAACCTCCTGAGCCTGCTCGGGCGAGTCGAGCACATAGACCAGCTCCGCATGTGCACGAATCCATTGATCGGACGCAAAGGCCGCAATCTGGAAGCGAAGAAACTCCAGGTTTCGGTAGAGCGGGATGATCATCGACGCTTTCGGGCGTTGATGAGAGACGCCGATCCTTCGGACCGTGTGGCGCCCGATTCGGTTCTGGACCGCGGCGTGCAGATCGGCGATGGCCGGTCTGAGAACCTGCGTAAGGACGGCCTGGTCGACGTGCTGCGCCGGAACGGCCCGCAAAGCCATCGCGCGAGCCTCGGCGGGATCGGCAGGTTGAGGATGCGGAACAAGAGAATGGCGTGCGCCCGATTTCAGGCGAAGATGAAAGCGCGGTTGAAGGTTCTGCACCGCTCCCGCGCCGGTCGGGGCCAAGACAGCGAAGCCCGTCGCCGCAAGGCGGGACCCTTTCGTCGGCCCGGCGACTTCAACCGGAAAGGTGAACAGATTTCTCGTCAGATCAAGCGGCTCGCCCTCAGGTCCGCTGGCTTCGATCCCTGCGAACAGGTTGACTGGATCACGGTACCAACCGGTCACGAGAGTGCCTGCGGATGTCGCCAGCGCAGAGACGATCTCGGCCGATGGGGCCGTGGGACTGCTCGAAAGCCGGCGGGGGCGCAGAGGCGACCGCAGCTGCAGTTCGAGTGCATAGGCCGGCCCCGCCTCGGAGCGAGCACCGATCTCCCTTAGCACGTGCTCGCGCAGGCTGGGCGCTGCATGCGCCTGCTCGTGGAACCAGCGTTCGATGGACGGAAGGCGCGCATCCGGCTTGAGCAGGCGTCGGATGGAAAGGCCCCCGGGGCCGATCAGAATGAGGAGAGGATCGTCGGCAGGAATTCGCGCCCGATCGATCAGGAGGTGGATGACCTCCCGGCCATCCTTGACATCGGGAACCCTGTGAGGAGTGCCATGAATGTGCGTCGGTCCATGCCTGCCGAATGTATAGATCGCGTCGATCTTGCCGAAGCCCGCGACGAGCGATGTGCGCGCCAGGAGAAATTCATTGGCGATCTGCGCAACGGCGACGGCCGGTCCGGGGGCCGGAGCCATCTGCGAGAGAATGTCGCCGAGAAGATCGATGAAGGCCCTCTCACGGCGGAGGCGGAACATCGTGCCCCACACGTTGAACAGCGCGGACGCGAGGGCTACGCGACCATGGCTGTCGAGACCGCCGATGATGCTATCGACGTCGACAGGGGGAAGCGCCGCATCGGCATCGATGGTGACGGCCGTTTCAAATCCGCGCGTTTCGAGGCGCACATCCATGTCTGGACATTCGCCGACAGGCCGCTGGAACACCCAGAAGAGGCGTTCTCCTCCGCCGGACAAGGAGAGACGAAGCGACGCGGAGGGCCAAACGTCTTGGCCGTCGCACCTGAGGCTCGACGGGGACCCCCGCTCGCTGCGCGGCATGTCCCAGGTGAGCAGAACAACGTCTCGCCCGAGAGATGCCATCTGCGGGGAGCCAAGGTCACCAGCCGGTGATGTGAGCATGGCAAGATGCGCCATCGCTTCCTGTCTCCATTGGGTTTGGTGGGATGCCGCAGAAGGTTCCGCGGCATCCGCTCGTTAGGGGAGAAGCGGATCAGTGAACCGAGAAGTAATCGCTCGGGTTGCTGTTGATATCGTCGGCGTTCACGTTCACGAGAGTGATCGTGTCGCCATTGCCGAGATCGACAATCGTATTGCTGCCGACCTGGTGGACGCGGCCGGCAAGGTCATCGGCCGATGCGATGTCGGTTCCATTGATCCCCTTGGAGATCTGCAAAATGTCCTGACCGGCTTTGAAGTCGAGGACGACATCGTTGCCGCCGCCGCCGCTGAAGACGAATGTGTCGCCTCCAGCGCCACCATGAAGAACGTCGTCGCCTGCGCCGCCATCCAAGATTTCGTTCCCGGATCCGCCGCGCAGGATGTCGTCACCAGCGCCGCCCTGGAGGATGTCGTCGCCGGAACCGCCTTCCAGGACATCGCTCCCGTCGCCACCGCGCAGAATATCGTTTCCGTTGCCGCCACGGAGATAGTCGTCGCCGCCGCCGCCGAGCAGAACATCGTCGCTGTTGCCGCCGAACAGGATGTCGTTCCCGGCATCACCCTGAAGCACGTCGGCTCCGACGCCGCCGAACAGAACGTCGTCATCGGCGCCACCAGAGATCCAATCGTCTCCGGATCCGCCGAAGAGAACATCGGCTCCCGTTCCACCGGAGAGAGCGTCACTGTCTCCGCCGCCGAGGATCAGGTCGTCGCCGCCATGTCCGAAGATCACGTCCGCGCCTGAGGTGCCATGCAAGGAATCGCTTGAGGCTCCACCGCCAATAGTCGCCATATCTCTCATCCTTATTGTCAGCACCGGGCAAGCCGCGACGCGCCCGGTTGCATGTTCGAGCCAAAATGAAGCGCTTTCTGCGCAAGGAGATTTCCGGGAAGTGCCTATGTCGAGAATGTCCCGGCAGACATCAAGTATAGCAATAAGTAGTTATTGTAAATACTAAAGTAGTATTTCGGATTTACGTGCAATTATCGCTAGTTTTAGGACAATATTATTTATGTTTAGTATGATCTTATTTCTTGAATGAAAGGGATTTAGTTCGAAATTCGAACGAAATTTCGGGTGCGGCCTGTCGCTGACTTGCGGCAGGAAACCGCCCAAATGTCGCTCGTGCCGAATGTCGGACTATTCCTCCCTGAAGGCTCGGTCGAAGCTTTCAGTGATTGGAGCCAGCAGGTAATCGATGGCGCGTCTCGGCTTGTTGATGATCAGGACCTCTGCGGGCATTCCGGGGTAGAGGGTCGTGGTGGAATTCGCCTTGAGGCTTTCCGGTTCGATTTCAGCGCGTGCGACGAAGTAGGCATAATTGTTGCGATCGTCCATCTGCTGGTCGGCCGAAAGGTAGGTCAGCTTTCCCGCGAGAGGCGGGGTGCTGCGGCTGTTATAGGCTGTCAGCCGGATTTGGACCGGTGCGCCAACTCGGACAGAATCGACGTCACGCAGGCCGATCTTCGCCTCGACGATCAATGGCTCGTTCTCGGGTACGATATCGAGAATGGGCTGTCCGGCGCCGATGACGCTGCCGAGGGTATGGGAGCGGATATTCGTCACGATGCCTCTCTCAGGGGAGACGATCTCGATACGCCGCAAGACATCGGTCGCGGCGTCTATCCGTCCGACCGTGTCGGCCAGTTCGAGTTGCGCGGTCTGGATGTCCGAAGCGACCTGCTGCTGAAAGTCGTTGCCGAGAGAAAGAATCTCCAGCTCCGCCGCAGCCTTGGCCTGTTCGGCTTTCGCCTTGCGGGACGCCAGTTCGCCAGCGTTGCCCTGGAGCTGACTTTCTCGTGTCTGCATCTCCGTAAGGCGCGGACGCGGCGCATAGCCCTTTTCGACGAGGCTCGCGATGGCCTTGAGCTCCCGGTCGAGCAGTTCCGATTGGCGGGTATTCGCGTCGGTCTGAGACTTCACGGCCTGGAGTTCCGCCACCTGCTGCTCGATCGTCTTGCGCTGAATATCGACGCGGCGATCGAACATCTCGCGCCGGGCCCTGAAGACCTTTCGCTCGGCCTTCAGGATCTCCTCTGCCGTCGGCCCACCGGCCTGGATCAGGTTCTCGGGAAAGGTGAGATCCTCCAGCCCGGACTGCTCGGCTCGAAGGCGCACGAGCCTCGCCTCCAGGCCGATCCGCCTGGAGCGCAACTGCTCCAACTCGGCCTTTGCCCGCGTATCGTCAAGGCGGAGGAGCGGCTGCCCGGCCTGCACGATCTCTCCCTCGCGGGCAAGCAGCGTTTTGAGAATCCCGCCTTCGAGATGGCTGATGGTCTTGCGCTTGGAATCGACCACGACTGTGGCGGCTGCAATCGCGGCGCTGTCGAGATGGGCTGAGAAGGCCCACGTGGTGAGGCCTCCGAGACCAAGGAAGATGGTCGCCAGGCCGGCAATCACTGGGCCACGATAGGAAGGTTCGCCAGGATCCCGAGATCGGAAGCGGTCTTTCGCCGGTTCGAGATCCGCGACCATGGTTGGCGTGGGGCGCGATTGTGTCCGCACCATCATGTCTGAACGCTTCTTCATGCGCTTCCCTTCACGGCGGCCATCGGCTTCTCGCCGGGCGTGATTGCGCTGACGACTGAAGTTCGCGGGCCGAATTGGCTGATCCTGCCCTCCTGCAGGACCATGAGCTTGTCGGCGGCCTGCATGACGGAAGGTCGGTGTGCGATCAGGATGATGATCGCTCCATCCGCACGCAGGGTCTCGATAGTCCGTACGAGGGCCCGTTCGCCGTCGGTATCGAGATTGGAGTTTGGTTCGTCGAGAACGATCAGGCGCGGCCTGCCGTAGACTGCCCGTGCGAGCCCGATCCGCTGCCGCTGGCCCCCTGAGAGGGCGTGGCCGCCATCTCCCAGCATCGTATCGTACCCAAGGGGAAGGCGGCCGATCATGTCATGAACGTCGGCGAGGCGGGCCGCTTCCAGCACCAGACGGGGGTCGGCTTCCCGCATACGGGCGATGTTGTCCCTGATCGTCCCGTCGAGAAGCGACACGCTCTGTGGCAAGTAGCCGACCATGTCGCCGAAGGAACCGCGCTCCCAGAGATAAACGTTGTTGCCGTCGAGATAGACGCCGCCGGATGTCGGCTTGATCACCCCGATCAACGTCCTGGCAAGAGTGGACTTGCCGGCCGCCGAGGGACCGACGATGCCGAGCACCTCGCCAGGGCGCAGGGTGAACGAGAGCCCTTTGAGCACGGGCACATCTGAGCCGGGAGGGGCAAAGACCAGCCGGTCGACCGTGAGTTCGCCCTGAGTGCGCGGTGTCGGCTTGGTTTCACGCTTGGGGGCTTGATGTTCGAGAAGCGCCTTCACATTCTTCCAGGCCGCCATGGCAAGCACCCATTGTCGCCAGCCGTCGACCATGGAGTCGAAGGGCAGAAGCATGCGACCCATGATAATGCTCGAGGCCACCATCGACCCTGGGCTGACTTCCTGTCGGATGACCAGGATCGCGCCGACCGACAGAACCGCGATCTGCATGACATAGCGGCAGGTCCGGGTGAACGATGCCATGGCTCGGCTGCGCCGTGTCACCACATCGAGAAGGTCCTGCGTGTGCAATTGGGACAGCCGCCAACGCTCCGAGAGGGCCGGAAGCATTCCCATGGCTTCGACCGCCTCAGCATGGCGAAGGGTGCCGCCGATTTCGCTGATGTTGTGCAGAGAGGACTCATTGGCGCGCTTCATGGCTCGGCGCGTCAGAAAATCGGACAGCAGGCTGAGAGAGATGATGATGACGGCCGAAGTCAGGGCGACCAGGCCATAAAGCCAATGGAGGGCAAACAGGACGGCAAGGAAGATGGGTGCCCAAAATGCCTCCAGCGGAACACTGATGGCGTTCCCAACGATAAATGACCGAATGTCGTTGAGATCACGGATCGCTTGACTGGACTTGGAGATCCCCTTCGTGACCGAGGCGGATATGGCGGCCTCCAAGACGGGAAGGTTCAGTTTTCTGATCAGCTTGCTCGCCATGACCTGATAGGTGAGGGCGCGCACATAATCGAGGATGCAATAGATGGCCAGGCCGATGACGGAGACGATGATCAGCATGATCAGCGTGTCCGTGCTTTGACTGTTCACGACACGGTCATGAACCTGCAGCATGAAGAGAGGAACCGTCAGCTGAAGCACGTTGATGATGGCGCTCAGGGCCCCCGCATAGGCGATCCCGCTTGCAAACGCTCTGCGCCCTTGGTGGAGGGTTTCGGCGGCTTCTGGATGGGCCATTTTCGTCATGCAGAAGTGACTCCAAAAGAGGCAATGATGCGGCAGATCTCAATTTTGCCTAAAAGTTATTCGAAGGAATTTATGAATCACTGATGGCAGAACGTCTACCCATAAAGTATGATTCGCCTAACAATAAAAAGGCTCTGGCAGTGGAAACGACAATAAGGTCTGTCCGTTTGTCCAAATAACTTCTTGGATAAATAGCCAACGCCAAGAGAAATATTAAATTAGTTCGAATTTCGAACTAATTTAATTGAACGATAACGGGGTATAATGTGCAAAATATATCAAACTCCTTGCCTTGGATTGTCGCTCAGGATGAGTCGGAGTCCAAACTTCCGGCAACGTTGCAGGCGCTCCACCGGAGGAATGTCGAGCCGGCGCGCCGCGCGGAGAGCCCTGAGGCTCCTCAGGCAGAGCAGACAGGTATCACCCATATCGAGATCGTCAGGGTTATCGAGAGATTGCATCGGCGTTCGCTCGACCTCGTGCGAGCCGATTTGATTGAAGCCGGCATCGACGACTTGAGTCCGTCCCAGGTGATGATGCTGTTCACCATCGGGTCGAACGAGCTGTCGGTTCGCGACCTGATCGAGCGTGGCTATTATCTCGGCTCGAATGCGTCTTACAGTCTGAAGCGGCTCGTCGAAGCCGAATATGTCATTCGCACAGCCTCGGAGCGGGATCGCCGGTCCGCACGCATCCGTCTGTCGGAGAAAGGGCGGGCCTTGTGCGACCTGATCAGGCGGAACGACAAAGCCTATCAGCAGCTTGTGGCGCGAAACGAGGCGGAGATGCGCGACCTGGAAACCACATTCAGGACGCTGAAGCGCATCGAGCAGACATGGAGCAGCGCCGTTCGCTATCGCGACATGGGCTCGGATGACTGATCGAATTTCGTTGCAGTCGTGCGCTCACCCCGAAGCGCTCTGGAAGCCATGCGCAGCTCTTCGGCAGAGCGGGCTTCCCTGGCTCGATGCGGGGCGTTCCAGCAGCTGATTGAAGAACGCCACGTCCGAAGACGAGCGGCCGAGGTTCCGGCCGCCTCCGTCGAGGCGGGTGAATGCCGGCAACAGGCGGTGAAGGTGGGTAAGGAATGATCCTGTAGTGTCGCAAGAACGGATCGGAACTCGATCGAACTTCATTGAAAATTCGGACCACCTGATCTTCGAGCAGGATTCCGATCGCAAGAAGCTGCTGATCGTCTTCGCATATATCAACCAGACGCTTGGAACGCGGTCGCATCCCAATTTTCTTCGCCATATCGACTGTAAGAAGCTCTTCTTGAATCCGGGTTTGAGCCAGTGGTATCAGACAGGGGTCCCGGGAGTCGCCTCTTCCTATTCGGGGCTTCTCGCGTTCCTCCAGGATGTGAAAACGAGTTTCTACGACCACGAAATCCTGTGTCTGGGACATTCGATGGGAGCATTCCCCGCGTTGGGCATCGGCGTCGGCGTTGGGGCTGATCGCATCTTGGCCTCTGCTCCGGAGATCATCCTGAACACTCCCGGCAGTCTCAGCATCCGTCATTTAGGGAGCACGCTGCTCGAATGCGGGGATCTGACCCCCGTCCTGTTTTCGAACTCCAAGAGCTCAATCACGGTTCTGGTTGGCAAGCAGAATGCATTTGACATGCGCGTCGCGCGCCGACTGGGCGAGTTCCCGCGCACCGAAATCATAGAACTGGGAACGGGACACAATACCTTTCCCTATTTAAAGGATGTCGGGAAGCTCGGGGCCGTGTTGGAAGCGTTTGTCGAGGGTGGGAATCTCAGACCGCTCGTTGCGAACGCATGATTCCCAACGCGCCCCGCCTCTTCATCGCTCTTTCGGCTGGCGGATGTGCCGCGTGATGATGTCTTTGAGCTGCTGAGCGTCTCGCGCGTCAAGGGCCTTGATCATCTGGTGATGCTCTCGGCTCGACTGCTCGACGCGCGCCCGTGTGCTCCATTGACCGGCCAATGCAGAGGACGTCCTGCTGCGGAGATCCGTTACAAGAGTGAGGAGCTCCGGATTTGAGCACAGACTGAGCAGCTCGTGGTGGAAGGCGAGATTGGCTTCGTATTGCTCGAGGACCGTTCCATGGAGAATCAGCTCATCGAACTTCCGGGCAAGCGTTTCTATTCCCCTGATCGCCTCAGGCGTCGCATGGGCCACGATGCTGTCGACAGCGGCTGTTTCAAGAATTACGCGCAGCTCGAGAATATGGGCGGTCTGGTCGCTGTCCGGCAGAACGACATGGTAGCCGCGATTGGGGACATGCTGCACCAGACGCTTCTGCGCAAGATAATCGAGCGCACGCCTTACATCCGGTCGACCGAACCGATAGCGATGTTCGAGATCGATCTGCTTCAACCATGTGCCTGGAGCGAATGTGCCTGCTCTGACGTCGCGAGCGATCAGGTCCGCGACAGTCATCCAAGCCTTCTTTGAGCGAGATTCTGTTCCAGTCATGTCATGATGTCGCAACGATCGGGTTAGGCATTGCTTCTTCTTTAGGCAGAAAATTCGGCGCCGCCAAACGGATTGTCGTCTCCCCCCTTGCATCCTTGCAACCAGCATGCATGATATTGGCACCAATTTTGGCGGAAATTGTGCCCCTGAGTCGACAATCAGGAATGCAGCTTCAGGTCGACCATGGGAAGAAGAGGGTGGCGCGTGTCTGGAAAAAACGTCTCGGATGTCTGGGGCCTGGTCGAAGCGAAACGAGGTATCTTTTTTGACCTCAGCGATCGCGTATGGGACATGCCCGAGTTGAACTTCGAAGAGCGCCGCTCCTGTGCCGAGCACATGGCGGTTCTTGAACAGCAGGGTTTTCGCATCGCTCGAAACGTCGCCGGTATCCCGACGGCCGTCATGGGCGAGGCGGGCGAAGGCGGGCCCGTCATCGCCATTCTGGGCGAGTACGATGCCCTGCCAGGCCTCAGCCAAGTCGCAGGACTCGCGGAAAAGAAGCCCGTCACCGAGGGCGGCAATGGACATGGGTGCGGTCATAACCTGCTTGGAAGCGGTTCGTTGATGGCGGCCACGGCTGTGAAGGATTATCTGGAGGCCCATGGCTTGAAGGGGCGCATCCGCTATTACGGCTGCCCGGCCGAGGAAGGTGGGTCTGCCAAGGGATTCATGGTCCGGGCAGGAGTATTCGACGACGTCGATATCGCCATTTCCTGGCATCCGGCGCCCTTTGCAGGTGTGAACAATCCGATCTCGCTGGCATGCAACGAGATCAATTTTCACTTCAGCGGGCGGGCCTCCCATGCGGCAGCGTCGCCGCACCTCGGGCGAAGCGCCCTCGATGCCGTGGAACTCATGAACGTTGGCGTGAACTACATGCGCGAGCATATGCCGAGCACGGCGCGCATCCATTATGCCATTACCGACACCGGAGGTTCGGCGCCGAACGTCGTGCAGGCCAGCGCGACGGTGCGTTACCTGATTCGTGCCCGTGACCTGCCGGAGATGCAAGGATTGCTTCGCCGGGTGAAGAAGATTGCCGAAGGCGCGGCACTCATGACTGAGACGACGGTCCGCAGCGAGATCGTCAGTGGAGATGCCAATCTCGTCGGCAACACGCCGCTCGAGCAGCTCATGCACCGGAACCTGGAGCGTCTCGGCCCCCCCATCTTTGACGATCAGGACAAGGCCTTCGCAGCAGAGATTCAAAAAACTCTGACCGATGAAGACATCAAGTCGTCCTTCGCGCGCTTTGGTCTCAAGCCACGCACGGGCGTCCCTCTCTGCGACACGATCTTCCCGCCCGACAGTGGTGACGGATCTTTCGTGGGATCCACCGATGTTGGAACCGTCAGCTGGGTGGTTCCGACCGTTCAGATGCGCGGTGCCACCTACGCCATAGGCACGCCTGGCCATTCCTGGCAGCTCGTAGCGCAGGGAAAAGCGCCTGCGGCTCACAAGGGAATGGAACATGCGGCCAAGGTCATGGCCGGAACGGCGGTCGATCTCTTCCTCACCCCATCGTTGATCGCCGCGGCGAAGGCTGACCTGCGTGAGCGACTAGCCGGCACGCCCTTCGTGAATCCCATTCCGGATGACGTGAACCCGCCTGTCGGCGCAATGGAATAGATGAAGCCTCGGCAGGATGGTTCGTGGCTGCTGTCAAATCCAGCCCGTTCGTTCCACGACAACACACATCTCTACGGCTAACAGAGGGAAGACCATGAAGACAATCGGGAAGATTCTGGCGCTCGCGCTCACCGGCGCGACACTTGTCCTCGGGACGGGTGCGATGGCGCAGGAAAAGACATGGACGAAGGTTCGGATCGCCACGGAGGGGGCCTTCGCGCCTTGGAATTTCACGAAGCCCGATGGAACGCTCGATGGTTTCGAGATCGATCTCTACCAAGATCTGTGCAAGCGTATGAAAGTCGAGTGCACGATCGAGGCTCAGTCCTTCGACGGCATCATACCGGCGCTGAACGCCGGCAAATTCGACGCGATCATGGCCGGAATGTCGGCGACCGCCAAGCGTGAAGAGGTCATGGCCTTCACTCAGCCCTATGGCACCACGGGTCAGACCTTTGCCGTTCTCAAGTCGAGCCCGCTTGCGACCATGCCCCTGAACGGCAAGATCTTTTCATTGGCGACCAATGAAGCAGGAGCCGCCGCCGCGGTGGAGGAACTCAAGCCGATCCTGAAAGGCAAGACGATCGGCGTGCAGGGGTCGTCGATCGCGGCGAATTTTCTCGACAAATACTTGAAGGGCACCGCCGAGATCCGCGAATACAAGACGACCGAGCAACATGATCTCGATCTCACGGCCGGGCGCATCGACGCGATCATGGCGTCGACGGCGTACCTGTCCGGCGCCGCCGCCAAGGTCGGCAACGAGGAGATGACGCTCGTAGGGCCGCGGTTCCAGGGAGGCATGCTCGGTCGCGGCAGCTCAGTCGGCCTGCGCAAGAGCGATCCGGAGCTGAAAGCCATGTTTGACAAGGCCATCACCGAAGCGAAGGCCGATGGAACGATCGAAAAGCTCTCAATGAAATATTTCGGCTTCGACGTCACGCCTCGCTGAACGCGTCAAAGGAGCGCCGTGGTTTCGGAAACCATGGCGCTTCCGACGATGTGCCGCGTTCGACCCGGCTCAGCGCACCCGGAATATGTGCTCGAGCCGCTCCAACACGGTCAGGAGCGGCTCGGCTTGCGTTCCGAGATCGTCCAGAATGCGGCGTTCGAATGCCACGGCCTTTGGGACGATATCGCGATAGGCCCTCTGACCATCTGCCGTGAGGGTCAGGATCTCCTCCCGTCTGTCCTGTTCACTGCCGCGGCGCTTGAGCCACCGTCTCTCCTCCAGGGTCCGGACGGCCCGGCTGACTTTCGTCTTGTGCATGGACGAGTGTCGACCGATTTCTTTGGCGCTGAGCTCCTCGAACTGGCCAAGCGTGGCCAGCACCCGCCATTCCGGGATCGTCAGGTCGTGATGGGGGCCGTAGATGGATCGGAAGTCCTGCGACACCGCTGAAGCGAGTCGGTTGAGCCGATAAGGAAGGAACCGCTCGAGCTGAAGTTTGGCCATGGCGTTGTTGGTTACAAAAATGACAGTTACAATCGTGACCAATTGTGGAGGTCACGATCATGAATGTCCAGAATCCGTCTTTGCAGAACGAGAGGGCTGATCGGCTGGAGAGCGCCATCCGGCCGGGCTACATGTCGGGCTTCGGCAACGGCTTCGAGACGGAAGCGCTGCCCGGGGCTCTTCCCATCGGCCGGAACTCCCCTCAGAAATGCTCGTACGGCCTCTATGCGGAGCAGCTGTCAGGGTCTCCATTTACGGCCCCTCGCACCACCAACGAGCGTTCTTGGCTCTACCGGATCCGACCAACCGTGACCCATTGGGGCGAGTTCCGGAAGGCGGAGATCGGTCTGTGGCGCACGGCGCCCGCGGTCGAGGTCGAGGTGCCCATCGCGCCCATGCGCTGGAGCCCGATCCCGTTGCCAACGGAGAGCGTATCCTTCCTGGAGGGCATCCACACCATCACCACGGCGGGCGATGCCGGCTCTCAGGCCGGGATGGGGGCCCATGTCTACCTGATCACCCGCTCCATGGAGGACGAATATTTCTACAATGCCGATGGCGAGATGCTGTTCGTGCCGCAACAGGGTAGCATCCGCCTGTGGACGGAGTTCGGCATCATCGACATCGAGCCGGGCGAGATCGCGGTTATCCCGCGAGGCGTGAAGATCCGGGTCGAGCTCTCGCATGGACCGGCGCGGGGATATCTTTGCGAGAATTACGGTGGCGCCTTCACGCTGCCGGAGCGTGGACCCATCGGCGCCAACTGCCTGGCCAACCCCCGCGACTTCCTCACGCCCGTGGCAGCCTACGAGGATAAGGACGTGCCATCCAAGATGTATGTGAAATGGGGAGGGGCGCTCTGGGTCGCCGACATGGACCACTCGCCGCTTGACGTGGTGGCCTGGCACGGCAACTACGCCCCCTACAAATATGATCTTCGGCGCTACTCACCCGTGGGGCCGGTGCTGTACGACCATGCCGACCCATCGATCTTCACCGTCCTGACCTCACCGTCCGAAACACCGGGCACGGCCAACATCGATTTCGTCATTTTCCCGGATCGCTGGCTGGTGGCGGAAAACACGTTCCGCCCGCCGTGGTACCACATGAACGTGATGAGCGAGTTCATGGGTCTGATCTACGGCGTTTACGATGCGAAGACCGGGGGAGGCTTCGTGCCGGGAGGGATATCGCTCCACAATATGATGCTGCCCCATGGGCCGGATGTCGACGCGTTCGAGAAGGCGAGCAACGTAGAACTCAAACCTCATCGGCTGGAAGGCACGATGGCATTCATGTTCGAGACGCGCTTCCCGCAGAAGGTGACTGCCTTCGCGGCCGGCACCGAGGCTCTGCAGAAGGATTACGGTGCCTATGGGCATAAGCTGAAGAAGCACTTCAACCCGAGCCAGAGGTAAGGCCCAGGACCTCGCCGGCCTCGGGCCTGTGATCGAGCCGCAACGTCTTGTCCGCTGACGGAGCACGCGCCCTTCTTGAGGACGTCTGCTCCGGGGAAGCCGTCGATCGCCGATCGTTTCATGGTCCCGACCGTGGGCGGGAAGGCGCCCACGGTCGGCTCCAACATGACAGCGCATCGTGCGGACCCAGCAGGCCGCGTCAGCGAAAAGTGGACCCGGTATTCACTAGTGTTCTGTCACTGACGGGTGATTCCGAAATCTGGTCTGACGTGCGATGCTGCCAGGATGGGCAAGATCGAACGCATTGAGGTTCCCGCCGCCGATCGGCAGCGCCTGGCGACCCTGGTCCGTGACCGCAACACCCCTCAGAAGGTGGTCTGGCGGGCTCGGATTGTTCTGCTGACGGGCGAGGGTCTGCGCGCCACCGAGGTGGCCGCCCGCGTCGGCACGAGCACGCTGACGGTGCGGCGCTGGCGCCGCCGCTATGCGCAGGCGGGCGTCGAAGGGCTTCTCAAGGACGCCACCCGCCCACCAGGGCGCAAGCCCCTCACGGCCGCGGTGATCCAGCGCGTCCTCCATCTGACCCTGCACGAGAAACCACCGCGCGCGACCCACTGGAGCGTGCGTTCGATGGCGGCTGCGGTGGGCC